>JAPLYQ010000094.1:0-9675 GCA_026395475.1 Candidatus Roizmanbacteria bacterium
AAATCTTCTGGAAGGGACTGCATACCATTTGCGCATCGCAGCAGAGGACGATGAAGCGAATATCTATTATAGTGATGACTATACATTCGAAACATTGCCTACACCAAAAATCATCGGACTTCGAATGCAACAGGTCGTTGGAATGCCTACTGCAACGGTCCGATTATTATGGACTACAAACACTCTCGCCAGTTCCATCGTTACTTACTACCCAACAAAAATTCCTCAACAAGCAACTGACAACATTAGTTTAGCGTTGAAAAAAACACATGATGTTATATTAAAAAATTTACTTGATGATACCGATTACACTATTATTATCAAAGGAAAAGATTCATCAGGAAATGAAGCAAAGGCGGAAACAAAAGTCCTCAAAACAGCAAGCGATGTTCGCCCTCCTGAAATACAAAACTTAAACGTTGAGTCAACTATTATTGGCGTTGGAGAAGAAGCTCGAGCCCAAATTGTGGTGTCATGGGATACCGATGAGCCAAGTACCACTCAAATTGAATACGGACAAGGCACTGGCACAACATATAATCAGACAACTCAGTTAGATTCAAATAAAACCTCAAATCATATCGTAACCATTACAGGTTTGAGTCCATCTAAAATTTATCATCTCCGTGCGCTTTCAAAAGATAAGGCAGACAATCTTGCACAGTCGCTCGATACAGTAATTATCACCCCAAAATCAACGAAGGACGCATTAAACTTAGTTATATATAACCTTTCTAAAACATTTGGATTTTTGAGAGTATTTACGAATACAAAATAATATGGCAAACGCATCTAATCAATTATTGGAAATAAGAGATTTAAGAAAATCATTTCCCATTGGTGGTGGAGGAGTCGTAGAAATATTAAAAGGAATAAATATAACCATTAATAAAGGTGAATTTGGAGTTATATTCGGTCCTTCAGGATGTGGGAAAAGCACACTTCTTCATTGTCTACTCGGACTTGAGAATCCTTCGTCAGGTTCCGTTTCCATGGAAGGGCAAAATTTATATGAAATCAGTGAAGATCAACGATCCCTCTATCGAAGACATAAAGTAAGTATTATTTATCAACAACCACTGTGGATATCATCTCTGAGCGTCATTGAAAATGTAAAATTCCCCCTTTATTTGCTTGATTTGAATGAGGAGGAGATTGAAACAAAGGCGTGGGAAGTGTTACATCAGGTAGGTATGGATAAATGGGCACAGTATGTCCCAACAACCTTAAGTTCTGGACAACAACAAAAGATTAGTTTGGCTCGAGCCCTCATTCTTGACCCATTGATGATTGTTGCAGATGAGCCAACGGGAAATCTTGATACTGTTTCTGGTCAGGAATTAATACAGACGTTCATGAAGCTTATTGATGTTGGGAAAACAGTCGTGATGGTTACACATGATCTTGAATATTTAAGATATGGAACAAAAATATTCCATATGGTCGATGGGGAAGTGGTAGAAGAATATCAACCAAAAAATAAAGCATCAATTGTTATTGGTAAAAAGGGTGGGAGTGGAGATGATACAGCAAATGTTCGTGATCCAAAGTTCCTAGAAAAGTTGCACTTATGAAATCAAAAATAGTACACATAGCGCGCACGGCGATTTCTCCAAAATTTTGGAAAGAAGTATTTCGCCAAATCTATTTGTTTGTGGGATTTTTTGTTCTGCTTATTTTATTTTTGATTAGTAAAATATTCTCTCATTTGTTATTTTTGCCGATTATTGGTCGATTAATTTATAAAATAAACTTTGCAACAGGGAAAACGATTCCTCATTACGAGCAATTATTGAGTAATAAAATTGATGGGATGAGACCATCTGAAGTAAGACGAAGTTATCTTATCGGACTTGCACTCAAAAATTTATTAGCAAAAAAAACACGTTCGTTTATTACCATGTTTGGTATGGCGGTTGGAATTGGGATTATTGTATTCCTCATTTCACTGGGATATGGAATTGAGCGTCTTGTTATTTCTCGTATAGCATCTCTTGATGAGCTTCGTATGATTGATGTCTCATCAAGCGAAAACACATCTCTTCGTCTCAATAAATCTGTTTTTGATAAAATAACCGCGCTTCCAAAAATAGAAAAAGTGATTCCCATTGTTTCCATTGTCGGAAAAATTTCATTCGGTGGCGCACAAACAGACGTTCTTGTATATGCTGTGCCAAGAAGCTACTTAGATGCAATTAAGGTCCAGCCAAAAGATGGCAAATTCTTTACCAACAATCAGTCGTTTGATAATACAACTGCAATGAAGGAATCAACCGGGTCAGTTGCAGGGGCAAAAACTGCAATGACAAAAGTCCAAATGGGTTCAAAGATTGATGAAAACAACTATTCCGTAACCATTTTGCCGCAGCAAGCTGCACTTGTCTCGGAAACGTGTGATATTACTTCAAAAACACTTGGGTATTCAGCCCGAATTGAAGGTGGATTTACTGGAAATCTCTATTGGGGGAGTCAATATTCACCATTTGATGATTTTGGGCGGGGAGCATACGACGTAAAACGAGATGTATATGTAGGGAAATGGGTAAAAGGTATTATGCCTCTTTACAATAAAAATACAGACGATACACTTGCGCCTCTTCTTGACGATATGGGGAGACAGGTGTGGAAGGAAGGGTGTATTCAAGAACGATTTGTGCAAAAAGAAGAAATTATTAAAGTAACAAAAGCACAAGTCCTAGGAGAATCAACAAGTAGCGCAACACTTGATACAACACAACAAACATATGATGCGGTGGTAGTTGCAAGTGATTCATCAGGGTTTGAAATGGTATCTCTTCAAGCTAGTGGTTCTGCTGGAATGACTAAAACCCCTGATAAATTAAAGTTTTCCTCAGCACCAGATGGAACGGCGGTTGTGTCAACAGGACTTCTCAATCTTCTTGGGATTGCAGAAAAAAAAGCTGTTGGAGCTACCTTCAAGTCATCATTTATTATTGGAAAAAGTCTTCTTCCAAGTGTTGAAGGGAAAGTACAGTCACAAGATCAGACATATACAATTGTTGGTGTTATTGATGACGCAAATAGTACCTATTTTTATATTCCTTATGCGGATATGAAGAAGCTTTCTATCCCCCATGTGTCTCAGTTCAAGGTGGTATTAAAGGATGCGGAAAGTCTTGCAAAAACACGTAAAGAAATAGAAACATTCGGTTTCCGAACAAATAGTACCTATGATACTGTCAAACAAATTGAGTCCTTATTTGTGAGTTTACGGGTAATTCTCGCAGTCCTGGGACTTGTGGCACTGGGCATTGCTGCTCTTGGTATGTTTAATACTCTCACCGTGTCACTTCTTGAAAGAACTCGTGAGATTGGTGGTATGAAAACAATGGGTATGGTGAGTGAAGAGGTGCAAGACCTCTTTATCGCAGAAGCTATGATCATGGGATTATCAGGTGGCATAGGCGGTCTCACATTAGGATATTTAGTAGGGAAGGGACTATCGCTTCTTGTTTCAGCAGTTGCTCTTTCCCAAGGGCAAGGATATTTGGATCTTACCTATATTCCATGGAACTTTACCGTCTTTATTCTCATTACGTCATTTATTGTCGGAGTTATAACTGGACTATACCCAGCTCAACGTGCAAAGAACATATCAGCACTTAATGCATTGAGATATGAATAGTGAGTATGTTCTTTTTATACTATACTAGGGGATAGTATAGAAAATTAATTAATTATTATTTTTTTTAAAAAATAAAATGACAGTACCAAAAATAAAAATCTTAATAGTCGAAGATGATATCTTTATGATGAAGTTGTATGCAAAGGTTTTTGAATTGGAAGGGTTTGAAGTTACTTCTGCGGTAAATGGGCAAGAAGGACTTTTACATGTTTATAAAGAGAATCCTACTGTTATTCTTGCAGACATCATGATGCCGGAAATGAACGGGCTTGAACTTTTGGGCAAAATAAAAGCAGATCCATTGACAAAAAAAATACCGGTTATTATACTTACCAATCTTGCAGGAAAGACTGAATCAGATACAGCAATTGCAAAAGGGGCTATAAAATATATCGTAAAGAGTGAACATGATCCTAAAGAAGTCGTTGCGATTGTGAAGGAAGTACTAGCCACAATAAAATAACTCTATATACACTTCAAAAAGTATAAGACTATACAAAATACAGAACTCACTTTTGTGCTACACTAAATATGAGTTGAAACAGGGAAACACAACTTCATAGTATGAAAAAAACTGTTCAAACATTTTTGTTCATAGGATTCATTCTTTTTGCGTGCAATAGAACTGTTTTTGGTGGTTGTGATGTAAGTGTTTCACCAAGAGACGTACGCACAGGAAGTTCTGAAATCTTTCATTTTAATGTTACCAACAATGGCTCAGATCCCATAACATACGTAAAAGTTCCCACAAATTTAGATGGTGCAGTTGTTGTAACAGGAGCAAACTCTGCAGATTGGACTTTAGCAACCCCAGGAGGGGCTGATGTGTTTAATTCAGGAAGTATTGCTCCAGGAGATTCACATGTTTTTGATATAAGTGGAGATGCAACAAATAATCCAAGAAGTTTTAGTTGGACACTTGGAGCTTCAGAATCGGATGGAAATGCAGTATTTAATTGCAATGAGGTAATGATAAATATTGAAGATGCGCCTGTTCCCACAACCATTCCTGAAGAACCTACCCCAACCTCGGTGCCAGCCCCAGGAATTTCAGGGATCGCAGTTGCAGCAGGACCAAGTAGTGCAACAGTTACATGGAAGTTAGACCAAACAGCAACAACTGTTGTCTATTACGGCACAACCTCTGAATATGGATATGCAGCATCAACAACGAGTGATGATCCAGAAAGAGTAGTTCTTTCAAATTTATCATCCTCAACTACGTATCATTATGAAATCCAAGCAAGTGGGGCAGGAGGGACAACGGTCGTAACCGACAATGCTTTTACCACAGCAGCTGTCGGGAGCACAACCTCAACAACATCTACCGCGACTTCTACTACGACAACCGTAAACACAACTTCGACAATTACAAAAACAGTTGTACTTACAGATACTATTGCGCCGATTGTACAAATAAATACCAAAGCTGTAAAAGCTTCGGAGAAAGCACCAAAAATTGAGGGAATTGTGACAGATTCTGGACTGATAAACGCAGGAATTTCAAAGATCCAATATTCGATTGATTCAGGCAAAAGTTGGCTTCTTATTAGTGAACCAAATGGGGCAACCAAGGCAAATTTTGCTTTTACTCCAGAACTCTCAGAAGACGGCAATTATCCCATTAAAATAAGAGCACTAGATAAGAGTGGCAATAGTGGAATTAGTTCAACTTTTTTGGTTATCATAGATCGATTGCCTCCACGCATCATTCACAGCCTCTGGCATGTGGGGCCACTTCTCATTAATAGTAATATGTCAGGAAAAAGCGAGTTAGTAATAGGAGTCCCAACTCATCTTGTAGTTCAAGGAGTTGGCGGTATCACAGAAATGAAACTTACTCTTGGAACTAAAACTTTTGTCCTTAAAAATAATAGAGAAAATGGATTTTGGGAAACAACAGTTCTTATTACAGATGCTGGAGAATGGGACGCAATTATTCATGCGGTTGATGGGGGAGGATCAATAATTGATAAAAAAATAGGGACAATTGTAACTCATTCCAATATATCTATTCTTCCCTCTAAAACAGTAACAACAGTTTGGAGATATGATGCTATGACGGGACAGTTCAATCAGTGGAATGGAGCACCATATTCACAAAATAATCCTCGTGGAGCAGGGTTAAATTGGTTTCTCCCTCCAGGGTCCTATTATTTCAGTCTTTCTGCTCCAGGATATAACACCGCTGTTAGCAATATTTTTACACTTTCCGAAAGTCAAGTGGTTACTATTAATGCAAAAATGGAAAAATGGAATCTATGGAGTTTATTAGGGGTAACTTCACAGTTTAGAGTGACACCGTCCACTTCCAATAGTGAGTCTAAAACTAATGTATTAGTAGGGAAACAACTTCCATGGCTTGAAAAAAATGGATGGGAAGGAAAAAATGTGGTTCTTTCCATTATTCCTTCGTGGGATCCCTCGGCTGCGAGTCGATTTGTTTTACTTTCCAAAAATGCCAATCAACAGACAAATACTCCATACATTATTGTTATCCCAGGGGCAAATACTTCTACTGTCAATCTCATCAAAAGTCGTGGCAACTATAGTCCAACCTTTGTTGCGGATCCCGACGGAGAAAGCTTACAAGATTTACAAGGAATGCATCTACCCTTAACAGTTCGAGTCAATCAAAAGGGAATCATTGAAGAAGTTGTTATACTGAAATAAATATGTGGACAATTTTTAGTTTAGAAATAAGCAGATTCAGCATACTGGTCCTCGCGGCACTTATTGTTTTTGGATTGTTTTGGTTGTATTTTGATGCCTGGACGGAGCGAAAAAATAAACGAGATGTTCCTCTCCTTCTTGGTCTTTTATTATTGTCACTTTCACTACTAGCTCAGGGGATGACTCTTGAGACGCAAGTACTGACTAGTGCGTGGAAAGGGAATTGGATTGAAATCATCAGATCGGGATATTTATATTTGCGCATAGTCGCATATCTCTGCATGATTATTGGCTTATGTCTAACGCCCATTGAAAAACGCCCAGAGCTTAATATGGTTATTGGGCTGGGAACAGTTGCACTTCCGTTGCAATTTTCCCTTCCCATATTATCTGCCATTGTTGCACTGTTGTATTGGCGAAGGGCAAGCGTGGGACTTGAGCAACATGTGAGTAAAGTTGCATTAGGTTTTAGCATTATTGCATTATATGAATTGTTAGGTCTTGGCGCTCTGTTCCGCACGACGCATGTCGTGTGGATATCACGCTTAGTAGCTCCTTTTGGACTAGTAAATTGCATACAATATGGACTCCTCATTATTGCTCTTTATATTCTGGCACGTTGGACATGGTACTATCTGTTGAAACGGCTTTCAACACAGTTGTTTATGTTGATATTATCTGGAGCAGTGGGGCTTTCCCTTCTTATCACTGGTCTATTTGTATCTCTTTTGTTAAAAAGCGTCGAGACAGAATCACTACAAAAATTAATGAGTAATGCAAAAGTCGTCTCCAGTCTTTTGGAAGAAAAAAAAGCACGACTCATCTCTGAAACAAAATTTTTATCTGTTGATCCTGTCGTTCTTTCTAGTATTTCAAGTGGTGACAGAACACAACTGCTTCCACTTATCAAAAAACATATGCTGCAAACAGGAGTAACGAGATAACGTTATCAGCCCAGAAGTAAGAATACAAGTCGCTGTCCCTGCGGGAAATGGAGTACTCATTGCCGCACAAATACTTGATAACTCGTATGTTGATGGAATAAAAGCAACAACAGGCATGTCCATATCTATTTATGGAGATAAAATTCTTTCATCTACAACAGAAGATATTGGAGACGGCACAACGCGGCTTGTGGGAATAAAAGAAACAGATAATGGGGTATTAGAGAATGTCTGGGATAAAGGAATTATTTTTGCTCAATCCTCTCGACTTGGAGAACATGAATATTTATCTGGATATGTCCCCCTTAAAGATGGAAGTGGAACCTCAATTGGAGCACTCCAAATATCCGAGCCACAAACCACCGTTATTCAAACCGCAGGTCAAGCGGTACAATTGACATTTGCCCTTGTTATAGCAATCATGGTTACTCTTTCACTTCCTATTTATTTTATTTGCAAGCGGTTAGTTGCAGAATGTGAATAGAACGTGTACCATAATGTGTATTATGTCAAAAATAAAAATTCTCATTGTTGAAGATGACCCACTCATGGGGCGATTGTATTCAAAGGTATTTGATATCGAAGGATATGATGTTGTTTCAGCTGTAGATGGTGAAGAAGGGCTACTTGCAGTTCATAAAGAAATTCCAACTCTTATTCTTTTAGACGTCATGATGCCAAAGATGAATGGGTTGCAACTTCTTGAACGACTAAAGGCAGATCCAACTACGAAAAAAATCCCCGTTATCATGCTTACCAACCTCGCTGGACAAGCAGATGCAGAAGCTGCAATCATTAAAGGTGCTGTAAAATATATTGTAAAAAGTGAGTATGAACCCAAACAGGTAGTAAACATCGTGAAAGAGATTTTGGCTGGGTATACCCGTGATTCGGTGCCTGAAGTAACTCAATAATTCTGTTTGATATTTATGTCATTAAAACTTCGATCTGCCCTTATATCTTTTGGGTCTATTATCCTCATTGTTGTCGTGATGGGAATTACCATTTATACATATGTATTATCAGGATTCCAAACAGTTGAGAATCAAAGAGTAGAACGTAATATTAGGAGTATTCAATTCGCACTAGATGATAAACACAAACAACTTGAAGCAAAATTAGCAGATTGGACCATATGGGATGATTCATACGACTTTATGACAACAAAAAGTCAGAAATATATTGATTCAAATCTTACTCAAGAATCATTTATAAAAACGGGAGTTGACGAAGTATTATTTATTAACAAAAAAGGCGCGCTTATAGAAAGCTTAATTGCATCTAAAGGCCTTAATGAAGGTGGTTTCCCTGGAGATGTGTATCGTTATTTTTCGACAGGGAGTGCATTACTCCAAATTGATAAAAAGGAAGGACATAAGAGTGGACTGCTGAAAACAGATGATGGCATTCTTATTTTTTCTGCTGGAGAAGTATTAAAAAGTGATGAGACAGGTCCTCCAAATGGGTATATTGTTTTTGGCACCTACCTAGATTCAAAAATTCTCACAACCATGAGAGATCTCACTCAGTTTAAAACTTCATTTGTGAGATGGGACGATACTGCCATGTCATCAGACTTTGCTGAAATGAAAAGTGCATATAATCCGAATACAAAGCAAAGAATTAAACAACTCAACGAAAATATAATCGGAGGATATCTTACACTTGAAGACGCATTTGGAAAGCCAATTGGTATTCTCAGAATAGATGTTTTACGGGACATCACTCAACAAGGAAAAGCAAGTATGATTACCCTCATGATTGTTCTTGTCATCTCCGGGTTACTTGGGGCGATTCTCAATAATTCGCTTATCACAGGAGTAGTTCTGAAAGGAATTCTTAACATATCCTCTGAGATAAAAGATCTTGGTAAAACAAACTCACTCTCAAAGCGAATGAGAGAGGGGACCGACAAAGATGAGCTTGATATGTTGAGATTGAATATTAACAACATGTTGTCAGATATAGAAAAATCTCAAGCAAAATTGAAAGTAGAAATGGGGAAGCAGGAGTCGTTATTGGAGCTTGTTGACGTTGTTGTTGTCATGCTAGACCCACATGCGTGTGTATCTCAGGTAAATAGAAAAGGATGTGAAGTGCTTGGGTACACTCAAAAAGAACTCATAGGAATGAATTGGATAGAAAATGTCATTGCTCCGGAAGAGCGAGAATTAATGAAAAAGAAGTTTGCGGAAATAATAGATTCAAACATGACCAATAATGCCTATATAGAAAATTCTGTCCTCACCAAAGATAAAAAAGTTCTTATGTTCGGATGGAATAACACTATATTAAAAGATTCAAACGGTACCATTCTCTCAACACTGAGCGTTGGTAATGATATTACTGTAAAAAAACAAGAAGAAATAGCGAAAGAAGATTATACCAACACATTGAAACGATTAAACGAAA
>JAPLYQ010000094.1:9707-13340 GCA_026395475.1 Candidatus Roizmanbacteria bacterium
TCGTTTGGCTTATTCTCACTATTGTTTCTGTAGGGACTATTGCAAGTGTGTTTGTATATCAGCAACTCGAACAGACTCTTCTTTCAAATAAGAAACAAAATATTGTTTTAGAAAATAGTAATAAGGTAAAACAAATAAAGCTCGGTCTCGATAATATCTCTCTCTTTGCAAAAATGTTAGGGACCAGAACACGTGTTGTAGAATACCTTCAAAATCCCACTTCTGCTCGAAAAACTGAACTCGAGGGAATTCTTGATGCGTATCAAAAAGAAGATTCGCGGTATTTATCTATTTACCTTATGGATACAACAGGACTTACTCGCATTTCAACAGATCGTTCATTTGTAGGTGTAAATTATGGATTTCGTCCTTATTTTAAAGAAGCGATAAAAGGAAATCCATCAGTTGATGTTGCTTTAGGAAAGACAACAAACAAATTAGGGTATTATTTTTCGCATCCGGTGGAGGATGCAACTGGGAAAGTCTTAGGTGTTTTGGCAGTGAAACTCGAACCTTCCGCTTTGTTTTTAGATCTTATTGATGAATTTAAAAAAAAGGATATAAAAGTTATGATGACAAACCTGCAAGGAATTATTCTTTACTCTACAGAAACCAATAGAGAGTTAAAAAGTATGGGAGCTTTACCACAACAATACCAACAAGAACTCAAAACATACAATCCTTTTCAAGGAGCAGCAATAACTTCAATCTGGTATGACGATGTTGAATCTGCTATTAATGCCTACTCAAAACCAATACTAATTGATATGTATGACAAAATCGATAAAAAAAATGAACTTATCACTGTTAATCGTGTAGAAAACTATCCATTCTATTTCATCGCTGAGAATGAATTAGATTCAATCATCAGTCAAGTTGCCGATATAGCACGATTGTTTGGTATTGGAGTATTTGGGTCTGCACTCTTTTGTGTAGTTATTACATCACTTGCCATTAGGAATCTCCTTTATCCCTTAAAGGAATTAAAAAAACACACACAACTCATTGAGAAAGGAGATTTTTCACAGACAACACCACTTCAAACGGGAGATGAACTGGAAGAGTTAAGCCATATTTTAATTCAAATGCAGTATAGTTTAAAAGATCAATATGAAAGCTTGGAAAAAAGAGTAAAAGAAAGAACTGTCGAAGCAGATGCAACAGTTGAGGAAATGGAGCAGCAAAAAAAGGAACTGGAAAAAGGGAGAACTGCGATCCTCAATATTTTAGAGGATGAAAGAGAGCTTGAGGTAGAACTTAAAAAAGAAAAAGAGGGAGTAGAGAAGAAAATTGTTGAACGTACACTAGAACTTGCCAATGAAAAATCTCGGTTAACAGCTTCGATTTCGAGTTTACCTCAGGCATTTTTAATTGTAAGCACTGAAAAGGTTATTGTCGCACAGAACAGTAGATTGGATGAGTTTTTTGGTAAATCAAATGACATATGGACATTGAAAAAGGTAAATAGTTGTCTGTCAGATATGTTTAATTTAGAAGAATATGTGGAAACCGTGATGAAAGAGAAAAAGATATTGCAGGAAAAAGAAGTTTTGGCTGGCAAATTATATGTATCAGTCTATATTGCACCTGTTGTCTCGTTAATGGAGGACAATACAGAAAAAGTCATTGGCGCAATTATTACAATCACTAATATTACTGAAGAACGAAATCTATCTCGTTCAAAAGATGAATTTTTTTCTATAGCCTCCCATGAGTTGCGCACTCCACTGACTGCCATTCGAGGAAATACTTCCATGATCTTGGACTATTACGTAAAAGATCTATTAAATCCAGAATTAAAGGTGATGATCGAAGATACGCATGAAGCAAGTGTGAGGCTAATCGGTATTGTGAATGACTTTTTAGATATGTCACGTCTTGAACTTGGGAAAATGGATTATAAAAAAGAAAATATATTGCTTTCACCAATTGTAAGTAAAATAAAATCTGAACTTATTACTAGTATCTTAAAAAAAGGGACAACTATTGTGGATGAAATAAAGGAAGATATATTAGTACTTGGTGATTCTGGAAAAGTTAAAGAAATATTTCTCAATCTTATTGGGAATGCTCTTAAGTTTACAGAGAATGGAACAATAACTATAAGCGCACATCCAGAAGGGGCGAATATCCAAATTGATATTGCGGATACAGGACGAGGAATTGCACTCACAAATCAAACCCTGCTTTTCCATAAATTTCAACAAGCAGGGAGCAGTATAACAACTCGAGATGGAGCAAAGGGCACTGGGCTTGGACTATATATTTCTCGTTTGATGGCCGAAGGTATGGGTGGCACGTTGGATCTTAAAAAATCAGTTGAAGGGGAAGGTTCGATATTTTGTCTCACCTTACCAAAAGGTTCATAAAACAATATGAAAAAAAAACAAAAAAAAATTGAAGTTGTTGTTCCTGAGCTTGAACTAGATGCTCCACTTATGGTGGAATCAATGCCCGATCTCGTCGTTATTGATGGATCAATTGCACAGACTCAAAGAAAATGGATAGGGGGCATTGTTCTTTTTATTCTCTTCATTGGGTTAGTAGTTGGGACCGGGCTTGGATATTATAAAAGTACCGTTGCTTCACCATCATCAACAGTCATTCCAACATCTCAAATAATTGCGCCAAGTCCCACTCCAATTGTCACAATGAGGATAGTGGTATGGAATGGAAGTGGCATAGGAGGTCTCGCTGGAAAGGTGCGTGATGAGCTAAAAATTGATGGCTATAATGTTGTTGAAGTTACAAATGCTCCCGTAGTCCAAAAAGGAACAACTCTTCTTCTGAGACAATCGGTTAAAAGTAAAGAAACCGAATTAATAAGTGTACTTAAGAAAAACCTCATTCAAGTCACAAAGGTTGAAGATCTCATAGCGAGCGAGTATGATGTAAAAATCATCTTAGGCAATTAATACATCAAATGATATTTAATAATCTAGTTGGTATATATTCGGATATAGTTTTTTTGATGGGTTTTTTTGTGTTTGTACTTGGCACTGCCATGGGATCTTTTATAAATGTAGTAGTTGATAGACTTATTCACGGAGAAGGTATTGGAGGTCGATCACACTGTGACTATTGTAAAAAAACATTAGCATGGTACGACCTTATTCCACTTCTTTCATTTGTGTTATTGCAAGGGAAATGTCGAAGATGCCATAAAAAACTCTCATTTCAATACCCACTTGTTGAATTTGCAACAGGAATTCTCTATTTGGGGACCTGGGTTATGGTTCCAAACCCCTCTGTAATACTCTACTGGGGGATAGTATCTAGTGCATGGATAATATTCCTTTCGGACCTTCGCTACAAGCTAATCTCAGATTATATGCAATTCTCACTTTTTGCATTTGTCTTATTTCAAAAAATTCTTGATAAGGCGAGTTTTTTCTCTCTTATCGGAGATATAGTTGCTGGTGTAATGGTAGCTCTCCCCATTGGACTCATCTACGTAGTGACAAATGAGCGAGCGATGGGACTAGGAGACGTGATACTTGCAAGTATTATTGGTTTTTCACTTGGTGTAGGGAAGGGGCTTCTTGCACTTTATATTGCTTTTTTGGTAGGAGCAATTGTTGGCGTCATTCTCCTTATTCAACGAAAAAAAGGCATGAAAAGCGCCGTTCCATT
>JAPLYQ010000030.1 GCA_026395475.1 Candidatus Roizmanbacteria bacterium
ATATCGTGAAATCAAATGAATCACGATTTAGTACTGATACACGAAAACACTTTACATTTCGTGTAGAAGATAATGAACAACTTTTGTGTGAAGCTGCATACAACATTTATCGCAATCTTGAAGAACATAAAAATAAAGTATCTGGATTTGTAGTATTTACAGAAACAGGAAGAACAGCGCGTATGCTTTCTCGATATCGTCCCAATGTCCCTATTTATGCAATGGTGTCTAACAATAAAGTAGGAGATATGCTTACTGTTGATCATGGAGTACAACCAATATCACACTTTACTCCTTATACAAGAGAGTTAGTTTCAGCAAAAGGTATTGCGCAAATTATTGAGCACCTAAAAGAAGTAAGCACCATTAAAAAAGGACAGTCACTTGTCATTATTTATGGGGACGCTTGGATGGAACAAGGAAAAACATCAACACTAAAATTAGTACAGGTGTAAGTCAAAAATCCTAAATACTAAACACTAAATCCTAAACAAATAAATACAAAATTCTAAACAAAAAAGTTTAGGATTTTAAATTTAGGATTTAGAATTTGTTTAGTGTTTAAATTTTAGAGTTTAAGGTTTTGTATTTATTATGTCTTCAATTCGTAACTTCGCTATCATTGCGCATGTTGATCATGGCAAGAGTACTCTTGCAGATCGTTTATTGGAGATTACAGGGGTAGTGAGTGCAGGAAAACATGAAGAGCAGATGTTGGATCGCAATCCTGTTTCAAGAGAGCGAGGCATAACAATAAAACTAGCTCCTGTGAAAATGATGTATACACCTGTCATCCCCGTGAAGACGGGGATCCGGGAAGAAAATTATATAGATTCCCGCCTGCGCGGGAATGACGAAGTACAAATCGGGAATGACATGGATGCTCGAGATGACAGTAAAACATACACTCTCAACCTCATTGATACTCCAGGACATGTTGACTTTTCATACGAAGTAGATCGAACTCTCGCTTGTGTTGATGGTGTTGTTTTGCTTGTAGATGCCACTCAAGGTATTCAAGCGCAAACGATTGCAAATGCCTATAAGGCCCTTGATAAAAATCTTGTTATCATCCCTGTCATCAATAAAATTGACATGCCAGGAGCAGAAATTGAAAAAACAAAAAAACAAATTATTGACTTCTTATGCGTAAGGGCAGATGAGATATATGAAATATCTGCAAAAACAGGAGTTGGGGTACAGAAAGTATTGGACGCAGTTATTGAAAAAATTCCTGAACCCGCAGTACTTGATCATAACTTAAAACAAAACGCTTCAAAAGAAATCGCCTCCACAACCAACTATAAACTTCAAGCGCTCATCTTTGATTCGTACTATGACACACATAAAGGTGTAATTGCATTTGTTCGTGTATTTGGAGGATCAATCAAGCGAGGTATGGTTGTAAAAATGGCTCATGAAGGTGGAACATTCATTGTTTCCGAAGTGGGAATCTTTAAACCAGATCTTACGAGAACTGAAGAAATTAAAGATGGAGAGATTGGCTATGTGGCAACCAACCTAAAAGATATTCATGCAATCCAAATTGGAGACACGATGCAACTTCCCAGAGACGAAACACCTCCCCTCCCTGGATATAAAAAAGTCAAACCAATGGTGTATGCAAGTATTTTCCCAACTGATACGAACGAATACTTAAATTTTAAAAAAGCTCTTGAAAAATTATATTTAACAGATAGCGCTTTGGACTTTAGTGGTATTTATAGTACCGCCCTTGGTGCAGGCTTTAGAGTAGGATTTTTGGGCTTATTACATGCAGATGTGGTGCGCGAGAGACTTGAGCGAGAATATGAATTAAGCCTTGTCCTTACTCCTCCACAGGTGGAATTCAAAATTGAAGATGGTGTATTTCTGGAACCAATAGTAAAGATATTTATCTATACGCCAGATACCTATACAGGAGCGGTAATGAAAGTGTGTGAAGAACATCGCGCACATTTTATTACAATGGACAATACAAACCAAATAGCACTTACCTACGAAATGCCGTTGGCAGAACTCATTACTGACTTTTTTGATCAATTAAAAAGTAAAACAAGTGGATATGCGTCGCTTGACTGGGAAATACTTCGATATCAAAAAGCGGATGCCAACAAAATGGAACTTCTGTTAAATAATGACCCAGTGGATGAATTTTCGGAAATAGTAGTAAGTGAACGCGCGCAAGAGAAGGCTCAGTTTTTAACAAAAAGATTGAAAGATCTTATCCCACGTCAACAATATGAGGTCAAGATCCAAGCCCGCTACAAAGGTAAAATTATTGCTTCAGAGAGGATTTCTCCATTTCGTAAAAACGTACTTATCCATAACAGTAAAGTGGTAGGTGCGGGAGACGTTGGAAGAAAAAATAAACTTCTTGAAAAACAGAAAGAAGGAAAAAAGTTAATGAAGGCGGTTGGGAAAGTAGAGATTCCAAAAGATGCCTTCATGAAACTCTTCAATAAACAGTAAGTGTTCGGTGTAGATGTAATTCTCGCTATATGCCGTCCCGTGACGTCTTATGCTTCGTTTTTCCCACCTACCCCAAAGTCTCATTGGCATAAATGTCACGTGGGACGGCACCATAGCTTCGAATTACAAATATAATTTATCCAGGTGGCACGATTGAAGGGAACCCAAAATGCACGCACAAAGTTCGGCCAGCAGGCAATCGAAGCTTTGGAGTACTTTTTTTGTATAGCCTTCTTTAAGTAGATTTTCAACTTCTTGTATTGCCCCTCCGGACATACGTGCTTCGACACGTTCCGTAATTTTTTGTCTTACTATATCTGTTGTAGCGTGGAAGAATGGTAAATATGTGATTGTAAAGTTTCCTTCAAGAACTCCTAAATTTGTCAATCGAGATGAAAGGGTTTCTTCCTGTGCAACAAGTGGTAATATTCCTCCACTTTCAGCTATTTCAATTCGTCGAATAAGGCGGCGTGGGTTGTTTCGATCACTATTATTCATACTCTCCAGAAAGGAATTATTTTTTTCTTTCAAAAGTGTTTGAAGTTCTGCTACTGTTTTTGTTTCCAGTTGTTTTCTTAAATTCCAGTCTTCTGCTACATGAATTTCTGGAGCTCCAAAGAGAAGATGTCTCAGATAGTATCCAGTGCCACCTACTAGAATGGGAGTTTTCCCCCGGGAAATAATATCTTTAATAACATTGAGTGCAAGTTCTGCATACTCAGCAGATGAAAATACATTTTTTGGATCTACAATATCATAGAGCCATATTTTATATTTTGGATCTGTTGGTTTATCTTTTCCGGTAATAATATCCAACTTCTTATAGATTTGGCGTGAGTCAAAGTTGACGATCTCTCCATCATATTGATCTACAAGGTCGAGAGCTTTTGCTGTTTTGCCTGATGCCGTCTGACCGAAGAGGATAAAAATATTCATACTATTAAAAATTTAAACACTAAACTCTAAACACTAAACAAACTCTAAATCATAAATTCTAAAAAAATAGTAAACAAGTTTAGGGTTTAGTATTTTGCCCCATTTGTTTAGGATTTAAGGTTTAGAGTTTAGGATTTGACACAAGTAATTATGCCTTATGTTTTTGCATTTTTGCTGCATCAACAAGATTTTTGAAAAGGTATAGAACGTCCAGTGGTCCCACTCCTCCAGGAGTTGAGGTGTAGTATCCAGCAACTGGATCAACTTCTTTTTCATCATAATCACCTTTTAATTTGCCGTTTTCGGTATGAACTCCTACATTAACGAGAATAGCTCCTGGTTTTATCATATCTGCGGTTAGGATTTTTTTTCCAACTGCTGGAATAATAACATCTGCTTCTCGGTAATATTCCTGTGGATTTGGAGTTTGAGAATTAATACCCATAAAATTAATTTTTACTTCACTAAAGGTCTTAACGAGAGGTCTTCCTCCGGTAATTCCCTTTCCAATTACTATTACTTGTTTATGTTTCAATACACGTCTTAATGCTTCAAAATCTTTCTTTTTATCGATAAATAAAGCTGCATCCATTTTTGGGTGGATGTAAATATATTTAAGAATAGTAAGTACTGCAAGTCCGAGTGGAGAATAGAACTCTGTCTTACGTCGGTGACCTTCAATTTCCTTTTCAAGAGCGATAAAGTCATACATGCTTTCTGTCACCAGTTGAGGTGGAAGAGGTTGTTGAACAATAATACCCGTCACTTCTGGGTGTTGGGACATTTCCTTGATTTTTCGAAGAAACGGTTCAAATGATGGGGCAGTTTTATATTGAATAAGTTCAAAAAGAATACCAAGACGATGTGCAGTTTGTTGCTTAATTCGGACAAAAGAAAGCTGTTGAGGAGAATCTCCGACCAAAAAAACCACTACTTTTAATTTGTGCTTCTTGCTCAATTTTGCCACTTCTTTCTTCAGTTCGGCTTCAAGTCTTTCTACCAAGTTTTTTACCGGTATTATCATGTGTGTAGATTATTATACCAGGCTAGAGCTCAAAAGTCCATTCACGAAAGACTCAAAATCTTAAACTCTAAACACTAAACAAACCCTAAATAGCCTCAAAATACTTAAATTCAATATAAACAGGCATTATTTAGGATTTAGCCTCATTTGAATAGGATTTAAGGTTTAGAGTTTAGGATTCCTCTTAGATAAGGGTTGCACTGACCACCTTGTCTGATTTGTCAGAAAAACGCATCAAAATGACACCTTTAGCTGTGCGTGATCGTGGAGGAATTGAGGCTAGAGGGATTTTGACGATTTGGCCTGAGGTACTCGTCATTATGATCGTAGTATCTTCAGGATTGACAATTTGAACAAAGCATATTTCACCCATTTTTTGGTCAACTGAGGCTATTTTGACACCTTTTCCGCCTCTATGTTGCCCCTTAAAGAGCGCAATATTAGTCTTTTTACCGACTCCATGTTCTCCAATGACTATAATATTCTTCTTATACTCTTCATTGGTAAACACTTCTGCTGAGGCTACAAGGTCACCTTCTGCAAGCTCAACACCGCGTACTCCGATTGATGAACGACCTGTAGAGCGGACTTCTTGCTCTTTGAAAACAATTGCTTTCCCATGTTTGGTTGTGATAAGGACATTCATCTTGCCATCTGTCATCTTGACCCAGAGAAGTTCGTCTTTTTCTTCCAATTTGATTGCAATGATGCCATTTGATCGAATATTCTCAAACTCTTCAAATGT
>JAPLYQ010000136.1 GCA_026395475.1 Candidatus Roizmanbacteria bacterium
TTTTCCCACCTACCTCAAAGTCGCAATGGCATAAATGTCACGTGTTTGGCACAATGCTTCGAATTGCAATTTTGATGGAGTATTTTGTGCCATGACGAATTCAAAACCTGTTTGAGCACTCGAATAACCTTGTGCGAGTTTTTTGAATGAGGAGGGGTATAAAATACGGAATCCTTTTAATATATTTTACTTCCAACAGCTATCTTTGTATTGTCCTATAGCCCCAGAACAGTCTCCACCTCCATATGTTTTAAGGTTTCGACAGAACGTATTGCAGTAGTATGTCCCATCCTTAAATCCACAGCTCCCGTAATAGCTACATGCGCCTTTTACCATCTCACTCGCACTCCAATTTGAGCAACTTCCGGCATGTACCTCTTTTTGAATAGCTAGTCCCGTAATAACCAATGCATCTAAGATTACTCTTCTATCTGTTTTCCCAACTCCCAGCGCACGCGCTGCATCTTTACCATAGAGCTCAAATTCACGTGGGGAAATTTGAGTAACCCCCATCACTCCGAGTCCACTTCCAGATCCTTCCTTACATTTATATCCCGGATATTTACTATCAGAAGGAACCGCGCCAGTATTCCCATCATATGCATATCCACTACAAATTCGTTTTTCCTCAGTGATAAATTCGCTATTCCACCAGTTATAAGAGTTATAAAGTAGTAAATATTTTGGACTCACGGTGTCAAAGAATCCTCCGCTTTCAATAGATGCAATTGCACGAAGTGCAGCTTTTGGGATGCATGCTTTTTGTGCGGCGATTGTAAACATTTCGTCAACCGTTTCTCCAGGTCGTTTGAGCGATGGATCAACAGGAAATACATCTGGAGCTTTAGTAGGTTTTGGTGCCTTTGTCGGTTCAGGTGCTTTTGTTGGTTGTGGAATACTAGGTTTTAAAGTTACATTTGGAGAAAAGGTAGGAAGTGCAATCTTTGTTGGCTGGATATTGGGAGTCAGTATGGGAACAGAAGTTGGAGCAACCTCATATGCCATTGTGGGCAGAACTTCCATATCAACTAATGGTTGAGACTCTGGGTTTGTAGTTGGCTCAATTTTCTGCGATATAAGCTCAAAATGGGGGAGGGAAAAGTTAAATGAGGAAACCACGGTCACTATTGATTGCACATCATTCTTAAGCTGTACAGAGTCAAATTGAGAAGGTTCAGGATAATAGTGAGTGGTAATAAACTGTGAAAGAAATACCGACATGATTATCACTATACAAATCAAGATTTTTTTCTGCACAACTTGTCTATCCATGTATATTTATTTTTTTGCGAGCGAAAATAATACACAATACAACAAGTGCAATACCGATACCACCTATAAGCAAATAATTAGGCATAAAATAAAAAACTACAACTTTATTAAGACTTTCATTTTCATTCATTACCCAGCCATTTTCCCAATTGTTGACCAAAACATGATTAGGTAACTTTGTTCCGATAAAAGGATAAAGAAAATGCGGCAAATTTTTTTGATCAGGTGACACTAAGTATGCTGTCCAATTTTGTTCAAACGCCTGATCATTCGTAACAGTTTGCGTTGTTTGTTGTTGAGGTGATTGTTCCCAATTGAGAGCGCTAAAATAAGTATAGGGAAAGGGGACAAGTGATATATTTTTAATACTATTTTCTGTGGGAATGGTGCCGATACCAAAATTACTTAACACCAGCTTATATCCAGATAGACTATCTTTGTAAGGAGGAATTATAAAATAGTCTGTTTGATATTCTTTAAAGAGAGTTAATTCATCTTCATAAATACATTTTTTCAATTCATAGTCTTCAACACATATTTTCATAGGGAGACCAGAGCTGTTTTTGGATTCTATAGCAAGTACATATCCAACATTGTGTGAAAGGTTGGGAAAGGCTAAATGATCACACACATTGCCATTTCTTGCAGTATATCTGAGTGCATATTCATCTCCTGATACAAATACTTGTTCTTTATTAATATATTCTGACTTTTCATAACTACAATCATGCAATTCACTCACAATAGATGAAATATCAGGATTTATTTGAGCTTTTGGAAAATTACCCGTAACCTGTAAAGTTTGTGAGTTGTCTCCAAGGTTGAGGGCTATTTGTGGAAGTTCTAGGTAAACGTGCTCCAGAACTCCATTATTTGAATAATATATTGCATTTTTTTTACCGTATTCAAGCACATATTCACCAATATAGATTTCTTCACGTTCGGATAGATTGTCAGGAAGTACGAGATATTTATCATCAAGTGCAAGGTTTGAAATGCTTTTTTGTGGGAGATAGACAATTTGTTGCGAGTAATCGTAGTTTTGGATAGAGGGGATAATATACTTTATTCTTAGCTTTGGTTTATTCATATAACTACTCGCATATACGTCAACAGAGAATTCCCGTTCATAATCAGCAATAGTAGGAAGGTTTATTTTTCCAATCTCAGCATTTTGTTTTTGTAACAATACGGAATAAGAATCCTTTGTTATGGTAAGGAGAGATTGGTTTACTCGTTCTCTATTGGTAAGAATATTTCGTTCAGGATATATGAATTGATTATTTCCATTAAGCAATGTCATATAATTTCCATTATCAAGATAAGCTTGGTCAACATAATTAGCTTGGTATGAAGGACCAATAGAAGGGATATTCAACAGCGTATTCGTACTTGAGTTTGCATAAGAATACACCGATATTTTATCTCCAAAGCGCGCGGACAATTGGATTGAGGGAATCTGGGCAATGATATTTTTTAATTGTGGATAATATAGTTTTTTGTCTCCCATAGAATCGTTGGGAATAAAAACATTTTCATCCAGAAGGAGATATTTTATATTGTACTTATCAAGCAGATTTTTGAACAAAGATGCATTTTTGCTATACACTGCATATGCAATTTCTCTATAATTCTGTTCATTGTACGGATACCAACGATCAAATTCGCGATTTAGGGTTGGTTGCTTAAGTCCAAACCAGGTAAAGCCTGCTCCTTGATATACTTGGGGCTTTGCATCAACATTCCACTTATAATACACCCATCCAAACATATCATTTATTGGGAGCATAAGCATACGACCATCTGTTTGTTTTTGCGACCAATCAAACAACGAAAAATATTCCGAGGGAATAGAAACTCGCTCAATGGGGCTAATATAGTGGCCTTGAAATGCGGGGAGCGCATAGATAAACAATACAAGAATGCATGCAGCAGCATAGATATCGATCAAATGAGGAGACTTAAAGAAATTTTGCAATCTCTCAAAAGATTTTAATAAGATGTACTGTGCATAAGCGATAAAAATGGAAAGAGTGAATATTAAATAAAGCGAAAATTTTGTAAAAGGAGAACGGAGAGCCTCTTTAACAAGACCATTTTGACTTCTCATCCAGTCAAAAATAAGAGAAAAAAATGGGATATTTGATAGCAAGAAAAAGGCCGTTCCCACAAACAAAGGAATAAGAGCAATGGTATACGGATGTTTTTTTCTTTTTAACAGGGTAAATAAAATACCCACAACGCCTGATAAAGAAAAGAAGTATGCGATACTTGAAATAAAGGGCAATTGGAGGTGTGTTTCCCAATCTTTCAAAAGTTTTACAAAATCTAGATTAGGCAATTCAACACGCCAATCGAATAGAAAATTTTTCAGCAACAGAAAATTGGAGAGCGTTCCATATTTTTTGTTGTAATAATATGTTTCTTCAGAGGACAAACGATGAATTTTAGAGTTAATAACATCATTTCCATAGTGAATTGAGTAATATACATTTGGGAGGATCCAAAACAAATTAAGAGCGAGAGTAACAAAAATAATCACGACTGTTCTTTTTATATTCTTTCTTTGTATCAAAGCCAAGATAACCACATAAGAAAGAAATCCTAAGAAATAGACGTACCATAGTGTGGCTGTATGCGCCATTGAGGCCGACAGGAGTGAGACAATCGAATATAATGCAATGTCTTTTTTATGTCCTCTATCGATATAACGAGTAGAAAAAAGAAATAAAAATCCAATATATCCAAATTTAGTTACAAACATTTCAAGCGGGGCAATGAAATGCTGTACTGTTCCTACATTCAATAGATAAAAAAGAGCTCCAATAAATGCGCCTATTCGAATAAAGACATCATGATTATACGAATGTTCCTCTCTTGAAAATATATAGACGATAAAAAGATAAATACCAATAGGGCCGAGTAAAATCATGAGAAATACATAGGCATAGCGAACGAATGAAAGAGGAAATATGGCAGTAAATAAAGCGACAATTGACATACGAGGAATTTCAGATGCATGAGATTGTGATGGGGGAGCGCCAAGGCCCTGATGTGGTTGCCAAACCGATGTAATTCTGCCCCAATATTGACTCACATTAAACTCAGGATGAAGAGTGTCCCATCCAGAGAGGAATGTGTTTGGTGTATAATTTGTAAGACATACAAGAATACTCGTTAAGGCAAGAAGTATGATGAAATAATCGATTTTTTTACTCAGTTTTTCCATGGATACAAAAAATTATACAGGAATTCACATAAAGAATTTTGACTTAAAAACTGAAACTGGTTTATTCGGTGATTTAAAGCTGTTTTTACTCCTTTTTTTTCATGCAATCGGAGGGATATTATGGATTACGTTAAATCGAGTTCCCCCAACATGGGATGCGGCGCTTCACACCATGCTCAGTTTCAAATTCTTGCATTATATCCAAGCAAATGCAGTTCATTTTGACATCGTCTCGTTTCTAAAAATATCAGAGTATTATCCTCCATTTGTCCATTTTACGGGGATTATTATTGCTCTTTTTTCCGGCGAAAACTATAAAGCGCTGCAACTTCTTGGATTAGTCTATTTTCTTTTTTCCATTTTAACACTGTATCTGTATTCTTTTTCTGTCTTTAAAAATAAGACGACAGCCTTTCTTTCAGCCTTTTTTTACAGTTTTTTTATCACAAACTATCAGCAAGGAAGGGACTTTATGTTGGATATTCCCTCCGTCTTTTTCATTTTGGCAGCCTTATATTACCAGGAGAACTCTCGTTATTTCACGAAAAGAAAAGAAACGTTAATATATTCTTTTTTCGTCGGCATATCGTTTCTTACAAAATGGACATCTCTCTTTTTTTTCATAATTCCATTCCTCCATGGAGTAGTTAATGGAAGAAAAGTAGAGAGGGAAACTCTCTCTAGGCGGCAGTCACATGTATTAAGGAGTCTTCTTATGGGAGCAGTGATTATATGTGTAATCTGTGTTCCGTGGTATATAGTCAATCTTCAACGGTTTATTGATATTAGTAAGGTTACATCAATAGGGGAGTTAGCCGATCCGCAGAATCTTTTAAGTCTTCAAAACATTTTTTTTAACATAAACCTGCTTTCTATGTATCAACTTACCTATATTGGAGCCATATTTTTTTTAGTATGTCTCTTTTTCTTCTTAAAAAGTGCACAAATATTCGTTATACAATACCTCTCACTCCATTTATTGCCATGATTATGGCGTATGGAAGCCACAAATTATTAACGAGCTCTTTACACATTGCAAAAGTAGTCAGTTTTTTTGTTGCACTATGGTATGTCATGTCTTATTTCATTTTGTCATTTGGATTTCCTATCCAACCGAATTATCGAATTGGGATTAAAGATATTGATTTCGTGTATCTTGATAGCTATCCAGTCAAAGTCCTATATGACAATTCAAATTGGCACAATACCGAGATTCTAAATACTATTTATTCTTCATCTTCTTCTATTGAGCAGGGAAGAGATATTACTGTTCTTAACTTAGTTGATAGAGAATATATGAACTGGTACAACTTAGATCCACTTTTATATTCTTCTCTAGCTCCCGAAGTAAGGCAAAAAATTAAACTTTCATTTGTTCCTTTTATAGAGCCCTATAAGACAAGCCAAGAAATTAACACCTATTTAAATACCTATATCGATTACGTGTTAGTGCCTCAGCATACAATTGGATTGGCAGAGGCTATTCGTGAATTTGTACCTATGCAACGCTTTCAGAAATTTATATTAAATGGAGAAAGTACTTTTGTGCCGATTGCGTCGTATGCAGTTCCAGGAAACGAATATTATTCTCCCGACGTGTATATCCTCTATAAAAAACAAACCTCTCCTTAGGGGAGAGGTTTGTTCGGTCTAGGTTCTTATTTATTTTACTGCTGGAAGCATAGATTCACTTCTTGTCCATGCTCCTGTTGTAAGGTCATATGAGAACTTAACAACTTTGCCAGTTTCACTGTCTACAAATACTTCTACTACAGTTTTTGTATTTGAATTGACGAGCTTTGCTTGAGCAACCCCGTCTGCGACCCATATTGGATCAAGTACTTTTCTATCTGCGTACTGACCCTCTTGAGCTTTGTCAGGGGAGGCACCAACTGTATAGTTATATGTTGGTAAGTAATCATACAAACCGATTTTTGTATTTAAGTCGGCTGGGCCGGCATCACTTGTTTTTCCAATAAAGTATACGTTATATGATGTTCCATCTACTGATGGGAGCTGTAAATCATATTTACCATCAATTGTTGCAAATAAATATCCTCCTGAAAATGATTGAAATCCATGTTCAGCGCTATTCAACATTTCTGAAGGATTTTTAGCATCATGACTTGGTGGAGTCATAAGGCTTCTTCCATTCAAACTGTTTGGGAATAATCCTTTTGTAGCATCAGCCATAAAAGGCATTCTTGGCATTGTGTTATAGATTGATTCATAGAGAGTTTTAGCATCTGCTTCTGTCATGTTGTACGTTTTTGCTAAGTTCTTTTCTGCGGCTTCCATTGCTTGTGCTTCTGTAACAGGTCTGCATGATTTGATCTGCTAACCAGACATCATAAACTGATCTATCTGAACCTTTAAGCATGCCTTTCTGAAAATCATCAGGAGTGGCATTTGCAGTGTATCCATTACCTTGTGGATATTTTTCGATTGTTACATTTTTTTGTGTACTTCCATCTTCACTTCCCATGACAAAAATTAATCTGTTGTCATCTGCTTTCCAAGGGAATGACAATTTTTGTCCGTCAATGTCAAGGTCAGCAAAAGATGTTGAAAGGAACATATATCCTCCAGCATTTACTTTTGTATTGTAAGTTTTTTCTGTTAAATTGTGTGCAGTGTCAGCTGTTGGCATAAGTGCTGCATCTGAAGATGTGGCTACATTGTCCATTACTGGCATTCCGTTAAACAAAGCCACATATTCTTGGTAAAGCATATTTACATCTTCATGTGTTTTTCTTGCCAAATTTTGAGCTGCCTCTAAAAGCGCCCTGTCTTCTGGATTTCCCTTGAACGCTTCAGTTGGAGCTACAGCTGGTGTTGCTGTTTCAACCAAAGTTGGGGATGGCATAGCGGTATTTGTTGCGGCCTGTGTAGCTGTTGCAACTTGTGTTGATGTCTCAGTTGCTGGCATAGCGGTATTTGTTGCGGCCAGAGTTACTGTTGCAACTTGTGTTGATGTTTCAGTTGGTCCAGGTGTTGCGGTTATCGATCCACCATTTGGGATTAAACCATCAATAAATGCACCTACTGGATCGTTCGCAGGAGTCTCTGCTGTTACTTGAGTTGCGGGAAGAGGAGTATTATAAACAGATGTTGGTGTTTCAGCTTGTTGACCACCAGTTCCACCATTAAAAGCTGCACAAGCAAGCTGTGAGAGAGGGACAGCCGCGGATCCAACAAGAATTTTTAGATTTCTTCCTGTGGAACTTTTTTTTGAGGTTACGTCGGGAGCTGTGATTGGTGTTGAAAGTTCTGCTGTTCGTACTGTCATACTAATATTATAAAAAATATTTAATACCTATAGTATAACAGTTCTCCAGTGTTTGTCAAGTGTATTTTAAATATACCGTTACCTATAATATCAACACATCATCTTGATTACCCTCATCGCCTTGCCTTTGGAAGCTCAAGTAAGGTATTATATATATATGCTATCACAAGAGGTCTCTATGCCCCCACAGCAGAGGAAAATGGGGGGTGTGTTAAATAAGCTGTCAGTGCTGAGTCACGAAAAACTTGTTCTTGATCCTGTGGAGGCTAACATACGACGAATGACGCGTGGAATTACCCAATTTAAGGCTGATTGGGAGGCTACTCCAGACAAAAGTAACCTTTTAGGGCAAATTGGCACCTCACACAAGGCATATCTTGATGCTCAGGCGCAGTTTGAGGCTAATTCGACTGTTTGGGGGGAATATCGATCGGACAAAGACTTAGCAAGCCTTGAAACGCAGATAAAGAGTGCAAGACAAGACGTTTTATTTACCATGCAAGAAAAAGGCCCGAAATATGCACAATCAGCCACGATTTTAAAACAACTCGAAGCTGAGAGACAAAAAGCTGTCAATGCTCGAAAAGAGGTAGAAGAACGACATATATCTCAAGCTGAGATTGCCAAAGAAGAGGCTATTCTAAGAGAAGCACAAGAACGGTATCAAATTCAATTGTCTGGATTCTTGTTTGCTCGTAATAAGGAGCAATTTTTAGAAAAAAAATCAGCTGATGCATTTAGTACCTCAAAGGAAGCTCGACAGATTGAAGGAGTTGTGCGTGCACTTCATGGGCAACATCTCCACATGGGAACAGGTGAGGGGAAAAGTACTGTTGTTCTGCCTATTACCGCATTAGTCGATGCAGCCACGAACGATGATGGGAGAGTAGTGGTTGGATCAGCAAATGGTCTTCTTATAGACGAGCTAAAGGAAAATACAACAAAAATAGCCACCATAATGGATGAACTTCCATTTTACAAAGATTCACTTACCCTCTCAGGTCTTCATGAGGGTGAAGGGGATGATGGAGAACAAAACGGAAACATAGTGCTTGACATGAATAGGGACTACCTTACGTTGGGCGAACTCAGTGCAGAAACAAAGGCGAAAATGAAGACGAAACATTGGGAAGATTATGTAAAAGGCACGGAAGATCCGTTTAAGAGAATTGCCCCAAATGGAGAAGGAACTTATCTTGAAAAAGGGAATGGCACAATAAAAATATTTTTTGCAGATGAAAAACAGCTTGTTTTTGATTGGATGAAAAATCAAAAGCTATTTGAAACACAATGTCCGAATACATTTATGGATGAGGCACATGTAGCGTACGACAAAAAGACACCCTATGCCCTTACTAATGAATCTGTCGCACTTTCTAATACCGATGTGCGAGATGGGGTTGTTGACTGGGTTACTCGCTATATGGTCGCACAGAAACTGAAGCCAACTGACGTTATCCCTAGTGGAGGTCAAGACGAACTGAAAAGCGATGCTCTTCGAGAAAAACTTCAAGCGCTTGATTTTGGCTCAATTACTCTTGCGGGAATTGATGAAGAATCCACTCAATTCAGAAATGCAGTTGGGATTATCGCCAAATCACTTGGAATTGCGCCAGAAGGACAACAAGTTCTACAAGAACAAGTATTAAAAGATATGCAAACCCTCACTCCTCCAATGGGAGAGAATAAACTTCCGTATGGTCTGCAACAATCAAAAAAAGAACTTCGTGAACTGGATAAGCGAATAAAGCAAGCAGAAATAAATGTTAGATTAACAACCCCACAAGGGGGAGATTTGCACGAAAAATATCAAACAATACTTAAAGATCTCCAGGAAGAAAAAGATATTGCAATACGCGCGAACTTAGATTCTGCAGAACCAGAAGTTGAAGATGCTCATCAGCTCTATATGTCTGATATTGTCAATGACCTGGCGCAATTTATTCGCCTTAAGGACAAATCATTTGTCGACAGGGAAGAAGGAGTTGTCATACGAGATACCTATGTCGATGAATTGATGGAAGAGCATAAATATGAGCCGAGAATACAGGCAACAGTCTTGGCGCTCGTTGGTAAATTTGAGCCTATTAAGCGTAAGGTTGCATTCAAAACAGATACATATCCTAGTTTTATCCATGCAATGAGAGACAATATTGTTGGATTTTCTGGAACCCTCATGTATCCTGAGCCTCAAAAAGCACAAATGAAAAAGGGGAGCTTTGCGACCTTCCTTGAGCGTGAAACGGGAAGAGAAGTCAAAATGTTAGCTGTACCTGAGATAAAGCCATTTCCTCAACCTAAATTACACATGACCACAGATGAGACATATGTAAAGCTTGCACAAGATCTTCAAGAAGAGGTGCGTACAGATATGAGGATTTATAATCAGTTAAGACCAACGTTGGTGGTTGATTTTAATGGAGTAACAAGTGGCATGAGAACGTATGAGGAAATGAAAAAAATATATGGAGAAAAGAGAGTCCGATTACTTGCATCAAAACCAACTGAGAGAGAAGCTGCACTTAAATATCAGCATGATTTAGACGAATATAGAAAACAACTAGCAAATGGCGACATCGATGTGCTTGTCTCAACAGGAAGCGCTGCTCTGGGAGTTAATTTTGAAAAAGAAGATGGGACTTTTCCAGACCTACGAACCGTGTCGCTTGGGCTTCCTGACTCAGAAGAACGCATCGCTCAAACAATTGGGAGAAGAAGAATGAAGGAAAACACAACCAGAAATCATTTATGGTATTTATCGATGGAAGCCTTAGATACGTCAGTGAGCCTTCTTCAAAGTGAAGACAATATACATAAATTTGATCTTAAAAAAACACAGGAAGAGATGCATGATGCGCTTAATAAGGCGGTAACGAGTGGAGATCAGAAAAAAGCTGCAAAACTTGTATTTGATCTAATGGGTGAAACACGAGGGTCACGGGCATCGGACGAAGAGTTTCAAGAAGGATATGATAATTTGATAAATAATGAAGTTATTCCGTATGCAGGGGAGTATATGAAGAAGAGAATTGCCAAAGAACTTCTCAAGTACGATGATTCAACGATTGAACTTCTCTTTGATAAGGAATATATGATAGGAAAAAAAGAAAAGAAGCCAACTCAAGAACAAAGAGTTCAATATACTCTGTTGGATGTATATTTCCAAAGTGTAGGGCTTCCATCGACACTGTATAACGATATCATGTCACAGCAGCTTCTTTCACAGGCTCAAAACCCAGATGCATTTCCAACACATTTTATTCATGAGCAAACACCAATGCAACTACAAAAATTACGTTCATATATATTTAATTCAACTGGAGACCCTAGTAAGGGATATCAACTAGACCAAACTCTCAGTGATTGGTTTGAACAAGCAAAAGGGTCAGTAGACGAATATGCAACTATAGTAGATTTAGCAGGCATTACCCCACAGATCCTTAGCCCATCTGGGATGAGCCATCGCTTCGTAACAGCAGCAAAGGTTGATAAGAGTGTAGCAGAAGAGATGCCTGGCTTAAGACCAGGAGGAACAGTGCGTGTTCTCAGAGATACTCCAACCGATATCTTTGGGTTAGTTTCCAGTGAGGGTGATCCAAATTATTCATACCCAGTAATAATTAATAAGACATCAGGAGAAGCAGCAATATTACGAATAGCAGATCGCTTTGGGTCTGTGCTCCAAGTAAGAAATGGGGTTGGTGATTTTCAAGTATTTGTGATGCCATTCCCGCTAGGACGACCAACTCCTTTTAATGGGGAAATAGTCAATATGCCACATTCTCTCTATATGTACTGCCAGGAAGAGGGGAAGGAATAAGACACCTCTTAAATAGCAAAAACCCCTCCTGTACAGAAGGGGTTTTTAAGTTGTAAGCAACCATTGCTTACACTGATTTCTTTTTAAGTTTAATTCCAAGGCCAAGCATTGCAAGCTGACCAGCTACAAGTACTATATTCATTTCTGGACCTGCTTTTGGAGCCTGTTTTACGCCTAGAACCTGCTTCTCAACACATGCCTGTGCAGTATCATCATCAGATGCGTTATTTGTATATGCGCGTGCATAATTACTCACACACATCAAACCTCTATCTGCAGGAAGTTTATCTTGAGTAAACCACTGCATTTTAAAGTAAAAAACCCTTTCTTCGTTTGAGGCAAATGTGCCTGCATTGAAGCTAATTGTGCGTGCATTTGCGTCATATGTGCCAGGACCTTCTATTGGATTCAAATACCATGGTACTTTATCGGTAACCATAACATTATCCAAAGATGTAGCAGAAGTATTCTTTACTCTTAATTTAAAGTATATGTCCATTCCAGGCTGGAAACGGACATCTGAAGGTGTTAAGTTGTCGACATATTCATATTGTAAAACTCCACCCTTAGATGTGGTTACTGGCTTTGAGACCTGTTTATCGATAAGAATAGATTCAACTGGAGCTGGCTGACCATATTGGCCATATTGTGCGAATGTTGAGTGTGCTGAAGCAAAAAGAGCAATCACCAGAGTTGTTAGTAAAACAAATAGTTTATTCATATGGACATTATACTATAAGCCTTTTAATTTGTCAACTATAGGTTATATTTTAG
>JAPLYQ010000016.1 GCA_026395475.1 Candidatus Roizmanbacteria bacterium
GGAGAAGTAACTAAAAAATTGACAGTTGCTTTACCAGTTACTCAATCGGTAAAAGCAATGATTGAGAAGGCGGGCGGTACCGTGAGAGTATGAAAGATCTAGCGGAAAAACTAAGATTACTTGCGCACGATGAACCTCTTAAAAGAAAGATCTATTTTACCCTCGCAATTTTCTTATTTTTTCGCATATTTGCATTTCTTCCTGTCTCAATCATCAATCTTACAAAGTTAAAAGCTTTATTTGATCAAAGTCAGTTCTTGTCACTTCTTGACGTTTTCTCCGGAGGAACACTGGTTAACTTCTCTATCATGGCACTTGGATTAAATCCATACATCAATGCATCAATCATTCTTCAACTTTTATCCGTTATATTTCCACAACTTGAGGCACTTGCAAAAGAAGGTGAATATGGACGGTTTAAAATGAATCAATACACTCGTTTTTTAACGGTACCTCTGACTATCGTTCAAGCAATAGGTATCTATGTACTTCTTAAAAATCAAAAAATACTTACCAATCTTTCACCACTTGAGTTTTTCTCATTTATCTTTACCCTTGTAGCCGGAACATTTATACTCGTTTGGTTTGGAGAATTAATCTCAGAATTTGGTATGGGGAATGGAATATCTCTTATTATCTTTGCTGGTATTGTAGGAAGAGTGCCAGTAGTTTTAGGCAAAACAGCAACAACACTCAACCAAGAAATGGTCATTAATCTCATCGTATTTTTACTTGTGTCAGTTGGTGTTATTGCCGCCGTTGTATTTATTAATGAAGCAATTAGAAGAATTCCCGTCTATTACGCAAAGCGCATCAAAGGAAATAAGGTATATCAAGGTGCCACTAATTATCTTCCGCTTAAATTAAATCAGGCCGGTGTGGTACCAATCATCTTTGCAGTCTCATTTGTATTATTTCCACAAATGGTAGGAAACTTCCTTCAATACTCAAAACAACCAGTAGTTGCAGCAGTTGCACGATTCCTCGTAACTACATTTAAGCCATAAGGCGCAGTTTATAATATTCTTTATTTTGTGCTTGTTATTGGATTTACATTCTTCTACACAATTATCGTATTTAGTCCACAGAAAATTTCTGAAGAAATTCAAAAACAAGGTGGATTTATTCCAGGTATTCGCCCAGGAATAGCCACAAAACAGTACCTTGAACAGGTCTTATACAAAATCACAAGTGTTGGTGCAGTATTCCTTGGACTCATTGCTGTCATGCCAACTATTCTTTCTGCGATCACAGGTATTTCTGGATTAGTTATTGGAGGAACAAGTATATTAATCGTAGTTTCAGTCATTCTTGAAACATTTAAAATGATGGAGTCTCAACTTGTCATGAAGAGCTACGATAAATTCGCTCGTTGAGATACAGAATAGCAGTTAAAAAATTATAAAAATTATATAAATCAATATGGCAAAAAAAGGATCTCGCGTACTTTTCGGACTTGTCTGTGAAGTATGTGGAAAACAAAACTATGTTTCCCAAAAAAACAAAGTAAACACAACTGAACCGCTTAAATTGAAGAAATACTGCAATCAGTGTAAAAAGACCGTAGCCCACAAAGAAAGAAAAAAGTTAGGTTAATTACGATTGTCCATCTTAATTTTCTATGAAGTTTGTACTTATTGGTATACAAGGGTCAGGAAAATCAACACAAGGGAATATTCTCTCAAAGCTGTTTAACATTCCTTATTTATCAACTCTTTCTCGGCCAGAATATAAAAGAGGTTATATCCTTGATGGATTTCCTCGCACCCTTAAACAGGTAGAAAAATTCAAAAATAATGTTGATAAGGTTATTTATCTTCGTATTCCTGATAAGGAAGCTCTCTGGAGACTTACCAATAGAACTCAACAAAGAGACGACGAGACACTCCCTGCAATAAAAAAAAGAATTGAAATGTTCCACACTTTCACAGATCCAGTCATTGAATATTATGACAAAGAAAAAAGACTCATCGACATTGATGGAACAGCAACAATAGAAGAAGTTAATAAAGAAATACTTGAAGGATTAGG
>JAPLYQ010000080.1 GCA_026395475.1 Candidatus Roizmanbacteria bacterium
GTTCAGTAACCAAATCGCCCAGTTGATCAATATTTGCTAATTGGTACTGACGATTTGGTATTTGTTCAGTGATTTCACGTTCCTTATCCATGTCATGTTTTACTGCTTTTGCTGCTTCAATTTTTGCTTTTAGATACACAATGAGTTCTTCACCTTTTAGACTATTGATAAGGAAGATTGGAAGAATATACGCAAGGTCGTCAATTCCTTCTTGGCGGAGCTTATCATCTGCTGAAAGCAATTTATTGAGTGTGTTTGTAATAAAGACGACATCTTGGTCGACCCATTGTTCACGAGAAGTAATATTTTCTGACGAAGGAACCTCTCCCTTTTCATATTGTTGAGTCCACATCTTTTTTACTTCCTCATAATCTTCAATCGAAACACTTGGAGGGATAGACACCAATTGTTCAATAGTTTTTTCTGGTTCTGAGACAAGAGGTGTTTGAGTCTCGATAACTCGTTCAACATCTTCTTCTTTCATCTGCTCTTTTTCTGCAACCTTTTTCACAACCTCTTTATTTTTCTTGATTGACGAGGCTATAGCCTTAATAATTGATTTAACTGTTTCACTCGCAATACCAGTTTCTTTTGTAATATTTGTCAATATTTCTCCTGGTGCATGAGCGATGTTTGTTTTATATGAGCTTAATACTGTTTGAATTTGTTGGGCAGGAGCCTGTGTTGTTTGAGCAATCTGTGCAAGGACGGAAGTATTTGAGGTAACCGTATTTACTAATGTGGTATTCATTGACGTAACTTTATCGTTGGATATATTTACTTTGTATGCAACTGGGGGAGCATTTCTTGGGACTGTTCTCAATATTTCCTCTTTACGGGTACTTGATTCAGTTCGAGACGAAGAAATAGAAGAAAGTATTTGCCGGGCAACCTTATCGTCCTTAATAGTACGATTAAACAATTCTGTTCGGATATTCATAAACTTTTGTCTCTCTGCTGGAGTACCTGCTTTTGTTGGCTGAGACAACATATCGATATTCTTTCGAACAGTTTCATTTGTCTGTTTGTTTGTTTCAAATTTTGCAATATCAGTGATCTTATTCATGGACAAATTAAGTGATTTGGTGATATCCTCAGTTTTTGTCTGTTTTATTTCTTGCAATGTTTCCAACTTTACTTTTATTGGGACTTCTACCTCTCTATTTATCTTCATAGAAGTATTATTGAACGAATGAGAAGCAGATGGAGCTGGAGGAGGAGTTTTAGGAGGAGGAGCGAGGCGATCATACATAGACATCAACACATTTTTCATCGCCATAATACCATCACAACAATAATCACGGAAAATGCGCAAAAGAAACCATGGGAAAATAATCACAGCCCACAACATAATGAGAGAAATCACATACTCTGCAAAAGTATCAATATAATTTCCGTTATTAAGAGTTCCAATCAACTGAGAACCAACTTGGGCCGGACCACCATACACAATATTTATACCAGTTGGATAAATGTACCCAGCAACACTACTTGTGCGTGAAAAATCAAATGGGAATGGGATTCCACTTTGCCATATTTTAGTAAGTGCTCCGAGAAATAAAGCAAAGAGAGGACCATAAAAAATCCATTGTGCAAAAGTACCAATCCATATCCATCCTACATTTCTTATAAAGACAAACGGCATAAGCAGGGCCAAGAAAGGAGCGGCAAACAAGAGAAACCAGAGGAGAATTTTACGCAACAACATCATGATCCCCATCGCGTAATAAGTAATATTTGTTACCTTCATCAAATACATCTCAGCCTTAATTGCCTCTTGAACTTTATAGTTAAGGTCGCGACATCCAACAAATGTTGCATAGCTTATCTCTTTACTTTCTTTACCTGCAAAATAAATATTAAACAACCGATCTCCACCAAGAGATTCGATAAAAAATTTCATAATAACCTCTGAAAGTTGTACAAACGTCATGATAATCGCGTAAGAAAAGACAATATAAAGAAGGCCTGCTCCAATTTTGTAGATAATAGGCCAAATTTGCATTTTGAGCTGAAAATCAGATCGTTGACCCACAATATAACCAAGTCCAAACAGGGCTGCAACAAGAAGAAACATGAAAAGCGTTATGTTCTGTGTGACGGTCCATATTTGTCGTATTACTGGATGTTGATCAATGGCACTTTTAGTCAAAACCCAATATAAGAATTGTCGAGCACGTTCATTTGCTTTTCCTTGTGTTGTTGTCGGCTCATCAAGTGTCCAATAATGATTAATAAGAGGATCCTTAACAAAGTCTTCATAAGAAGTAACACATTTTTCCCCTGCATAGGCACCTTTTGGAGTAGTGGTTGTTTTATACATTGGAGGTATCTCAACAGGACAATATCCAATTGAACAAGGAAGTGGATTTGCTGGAGGAAGCGCAGCTTGTGCGTGCACAGAAGATACGAAGATCAATATACTAAAAATAAAGACCAATATCTGGCTAAATTTCCTCCTCATATATTCATACTAACTGAACGAAGACGTGATGACAAGTTGACAATATACAATATAAAAGTTTATAGTTGATATATATGAAAAATCTTAAATATGTGATGGCATTATTTGCAATTTTTGGTTATTTTTTTGCTATTCAATTAAAACCAGTACAAGCTCAAGCACTTCTTGGGTTTGATAGTGAATGTCTCTCTGCTGTCAGAGAGAGTGTGCATGCAGCAGCTCTTTCTTTTCCAAATGCAGAAGAACGACAAAAAAGAAATATCACAAAACTTCCTCAAGGCGGAGCACAAACCTGGGTAGTTGCATGTGTTGGCACAACTGTAGGCAATAAATGTACAACAGGACTACCTGAACAAGATGATATTATTTTTGGTAAACACGATGATTATACTGCTATTCAAGGAGCTGGTTATAATCCTCTCGATATTGGAGGTTTAACTGATAGTGCCAATCCAACAACAACTACCACAGATGTTGAACCACAATTTACGAGTGGTACGGTTCGATGGGCAGATGAATATGTCCCTGAAGTAAAACATCAATGGTTATGGTTACAAGAAGCGGTTCCACCACCTGAAGATCAAACAAAAGCAGGGGACAAAGGCGCTCAACAACAAGCAACATTCCTCATGCTTCATGCACTAGCTGATAGTTCAAAATGCGCATCAATTTCATGGGATCCAAAAGGATATGTTCTTGATGCAAAAACACTTTACCCTGTTAAAGGTGTATCAATAACAATTTCACAAAAAAGCGCTGACGGAACATACGTGGACGTACCTTCAAAAATAGGCCTCACCAATCCAGATATATCACAAGCAAGAAGTGGTCAATATAGTTTTTATACTGCAGCTGGGACGTATAAGTTGAGAGTGTCATCTGCAAATGCAACAATGACTGACATAAGTACAATGAATCCACTGTATAAAAGTGTTTTTACGTTAACTGATCCAATAAGCACGATCTATAAAGCCGATCAAGAAATAATTGAACAGACTGGCCAGGTAGCAATCAGTCATATTCCAGTCACCGTAACAAGTGATAGTATGCTGGTAAAGGACTTGGCAGTTATGTGGAGAAAAGAAGAAAAGTCAGTTGGGGACGAAATTCTCTTTACTGGTGCTCTCACTCATCCAAAATCACTCATCAAATTAGTGACAACATATATTGATAAAGATGGAGTGACATCTCAAGACACAAAAACTGAAATGACAAATGAAATAGGTGAATATAAATTTTTTCTTCCCCAGATAAAAACAGTTCCACAAACGAAATTATCTGAAGAAAAAATGTTATTTTTAACAAAATATGATGTAACCTTTTCTCTAAACCCTGACATATATTCAAATCCAGGAATTCAATCTCCTCAGAACTCCTTTTCAGGGGAAGTCATTCCAGCTTATATGGATGGTATTGCATATGGAGAAGATAACAAGCCACTCGTAGGAGCAATTGTTGGTGTATATCCAACATATAGTGATAAAGCGATTGCATACGCGGTTACCGATGAGGCAGGGAGATATGTAATTGGTTCACAGCATATTCCTCAATTTAGTTATGCACTGCGTTATAAGAAAAGCACAGGAGAAGTGATAAAAGTAAGCACCTCAACTTTTGTTAAACAAAACGCCGCATATTTTGTTGCTAACGAAATTCTTCCTTTTAGTCAAAAAATCACAACTCCTGCAGAAGAAAAAGCTGCATTAGCTTTATTCAAGACAGTTAGTGGGAATAAGATACCTGATATGAGAGTAGCATCAGATGCAAATAAAAATAACTCAAATTCTAAGAATGGATCAAGGCTAGATGGTCAGCAACAGGGAGGAGTCACCACTTCGAATTCACAACAGGGAGTTGCTGGAATGCAGGGGATTATAATGATTGTGGTGGTTATACTTATCTTAGTTATGCTTGGTGTTGGAGCATTTATAATGGCAAAATCAAAACAGGCCCAATCACCATCTCAGCCAAAGATATAACTTGAGTGAGAGTACACAGAGGTTAAGCATCTTTTGCTTCTATTGTTATAAACAATAGTACAACGTGGATTTTTATCCAACTAGATTCTATATCTTTTCATATATTTATACCAATTTGAAGAAAAACCCAATGAAAAGTTGACAGTGTGCGGTATGAAAGTCTATAGTAATAGATATGAATCGCCTTAAGTTTTTTGTTATATTTTTTACCATTTTCTTTATTTCTTTAGCTCTGCGAGTTCACCCTTCATACGCACAACAAATTGCAGGTTTTAATAGTGATTGTCTTGAAGCGACCATAACTGGAAATTTTCATTCAGCAGACCTATCAGTGCCAACAGCGGAAAAAAGAGCTCAAAAAGGATACAAACTCCCTAAGGGAGACGGTAGAAAGACTTGGATATTTGTCTGTGTAGCAACAACACATGGTAATAAATGTACAACTGGCAATCCAACAGTGGATTTTGAAGTGTTCCATAAGACAGCAGATTATGACGATATTCTTAAAAATCCAAATTATAGCTTGAAAGACATTGGTGGGGTGGTGCGAGGCACCAACCCAATTGCAATGGTGGGGGAAGGTGACCCTCAGTTTGCTCAACCTGTTACATGGACTGATGAATATATACCACCTACCGCACATACATGGATGTGGGTCCAAGCAGCAGACCCTGTTTTAGATGTCTCTGAAGCAGGCGCAAAAGGAGCTCAACAACAAGCGACCTTTGACTTTTTACATACTCAAGCAGATAGTTCCAAATGTACCCAACTAGGATGGGACCCAAAAGGATATGTCTTTGATGCAAAAACATTATATCCAGTTAAAGGAGTTGCGATTACAATTGCACAAAAAGGGGCTAGTGGTCTTTACTCAGATATGGAGTCAAGAATTGGACTCACTAATCCTGACATTTCTCTGGATAGAAATGGGCAATATAGTTTTTTTACGCCACCCGGAACATATAAGTTGAGAATAACCTCTTCTAATGCAACATTAGCGGAGACAGTATCAATTAATCCTGCATATAAAAAGGCATTTACACTAACTGACCCAATAAGTACCCTCTACAATGAGGGACAAGAAATTGTTGAGAGAGAAGGAGATGTTGCTGTAAGCCATATGCCAGTCATCATTGCTAATGATGATTTATTGATAAAAGACTTAGCAGTAATATGGAGAAAGGAAGAAAAATCGGCAAGCGATGAAATATATTTTTCCGGAGCCTTATCTCATCCAAAATCTCTTATTAAAATTACAGCAACATATATAGATGAAGATGGGAAGCTGTTTCAAGATGTAAGTACAAAAATGACAAATGAAATCGGAGAGTATAAATTTTCACTTCCACAAACAAAAAC
>JAPLYQ010000095.1 GCA_026395475.1 Candidatus Roizmanbacteria bacterium
ATGATGCATCAACATCAAGAGTTTATGTTGCTGATACAGGCAATAACCGTGTTCAAGTTTTTGATACAAACGGAACATATATATCAAAGTTTGGGACCTATGGCGCAAGCGATGGACAATTAGTGCTTCCTTACCGTGTCATAACAGAAACAGGAAATACGTACGTGTATGTTATGGATACGCTTAGTCGTATTCAAAGATTTATCAAAACGGATGGATCATGGAGTGCAACTCTTCCTCTTGGTGCAAGTGGCGCAGGCATGAAAATAATGCCTGGTACACCAAATTCAACACTCTACGTCACATCACTTCCAACGACATTTCAAACATACAATGAGTCATCGCTTGCACTTTCCAATACAATGACAAATGATATTGGTCATCCAATAGATATGTCTCTTGATACATACGGCAATATTTATATCAATAATAATTTTCCACTTCCTAATGAACCTGTTGTCCAAAAGTTTAATTCATCCTTTATCCAACAAGCAGAATGGACTGGATCTAATGGAGGAGTAGATGGAAGTTTTGGAATCACCATTAGCGGCCCACTTGGAATTGGAACAAATACAGGAAATGATTTGTATGTGGCTGATACCGATAAAAATAGAATTCAAAAATTTACTGCAGATGGCACTTATGTGTATTCTCTTACTCCAATTCCAACTATTGGTGTGTTTAATAGACCAAGAGACGTGGCAACCGAAGCGACTGGTAAATTTTACGTTGCAGATACAGGAAATAGTCGTGTTATTAAATTTAGCGCGAACGCAGCTTCTGACCCGAATGGTGGTTTCATATGGTCTAGAACTCTGCCCGCAGTTGGAGGCAGTATGCCAACACCTCCTGTGGGATCTGTGGCCTCTCCATACGGTATAACCGTTGATAGTTTAAATAAAATATATGTAGCAGATGCAGGATATCACCGAATTTTGAGATATGATGCTAATGGAACATATGAAGCAGAATGGGGTACGTACGGATCTGCAGACAATAGTACTATTCCACAACTTGATTCACCACAAGGAATGGCTATTGATCCCTCTGGAAATATTTATGTTGCTGATACAGGGAACAATCGTATTCAACGATTTGATCAAAATGGTACTCTTGGAACTCGTGTTGTGTGGGGAGTCTATGGAACTCAGGATGGAAATTTTAATATTCCAAGAAATGTGGCGGTCGATTCGGCAAATCGTGTTTTTGTGAGTGAGGTCGGAAATAGACGTATCCAAGTGTTTGGAGATGCAACTGCAAGCGCTGGCTTAACCATTACCCAGACAGGTGGAACATCAATAAGTGAAGGTACCTCCTCTGCAACAATAGGAATCGATTCTTATACAGTTAAATTAACAACACAACCAAGTGCCCCAGTAACGGTCGCTATTACAGTATCCGACCCATCACAGGCAACCGTAAATACCCCAACACTTGCATTTACACAGTACAACTGGAATATTCCACAAACGGTAACTGTTGTTCCAATCCATGATCATGTGTCAAATGGAACACGAGCAGTTATTATTTCACACAAACCATCTTCTACAGATATACACTATGCCAATACACTCCGCACATCTTGGTCTGATGTAACGGTAACTATTACTGATAATATAGATATTCCTGGCATCACTTTTTCTACAAACAATGTTCCCCTTGCAACAGAGGGTGCAACACTTACCAATGCATACACGATCGTATTAAATACAAAACCAACATCAAATGTCACAGTATCACTGGCACCAGCAAGTTCTCTTCAAGTTGCTCCTGCTAGTATTCTTTTTACTCCAGCATCGGGAGATTGGGATGCCCCTCGTCAGGTACATATTCTCCCCGTCCATGATTATGTTGCACAGGGAACACATGTGGAGACGATCTACCATACTTCAGCATCAACAGATACAAACTATGGTCCTGGCGTCCTGTTTAGTGAGTCTTCAGGTAACGTAACGGTAAATGTTACAGATATTGATGCAGTTGGAGTTGTCTTTTCTAAACCATCAGTTTCAGTAACTGAAAATGGGACAACAGATACTTATACAGTAAATTTAGCTTCAAAACCAACTCAAGATGTTGAAATATTTATTAAAGATGCAAGTCAATCGGCGCTTCTTTCCACATCTGCAATTGTTTCTATGGATCCATCCCCTCTTACCTTTACATCTGACACTTGGAGCCCTCTTTCACCACAAACCGTGACTGTTACTGCTGTTCATGATTTCTTGAAAAATCCACTCGATCCTCGTACCACCAATATTGAGCATTTTGTTAACTCTGGCGACACCACCTACGACTCTCTTATCGCAACTGTGTCAGCAACAGTACGTGATTCTGATGCAGGTGGACTTCTTATTTATAAACCCGGAGGAGGTTCTGTTGCTATCACAGAAGGTGGAGCGACAGACGAATATGCCTTCCAATTGTCAAGTATTCCAAACGATCCTGTAACCGTTACCTTATCGTCAACTGATCATCAAGCAACGACCTCTGCATATATATATACCTTTACCCCATCTAATTGGAATACGCCACAGTATGCAACAATAAGTGCTGTTGATGATAGTGTGCAGGAAGGTAATCATTATGGAATCATCTCTCATACGCTCTCATCTCTTGACCCGAATTTTAATGGACTTATCTCATATGAAACAGCAACTATTACAGATAATGATGTTGCCGGTATCACTGCCAGACTTCCAAACGGCGTAATCAATATTGCAGAAGCAGGTCCAACAGATACCTATTATGTAAAACTAAACTCACTCCCAACATTCCCAGTGACTTTGATATTTGGTGCACAAAATCAAGCAACCGCATCCCCCGCCAATCTTATATTTAATGCATCTAACTGGAATGATGAGCAAGAAATAACTCTCTCAGCAATTCAAGACTATATGATTGAAGGACCACACACAGCGACAATTTCATACACTGCTTCATCTAGTGACACCAATTACAACGGAAAAACAACAAGCTTTACTGCGAATATATCTGATGATGACTCATTAAGTCCTGGTATTTTTGTCAATGAATCAAATGGTGGAACGGCAGTGGAGCAAGATTCTTATACTGACACTTACACCATAGCACTTGCCAGTAAACCAAGTGCAAATGTAAAAATAAAAATAATTGCAAATGGACCAGAAGCAACAACATCTGCGGGTATATTCTGGTTTACTCCAAATGTATGGAATGTACCACAGACAGTAACAGTAACAGCAAAACGAAATCCAAGTGGTGGAGCAACGGTTGTATTCACTCATTTGGTAACGTCACTTGATGCACACTACAATGGCCTCTTTGCTCCTACTGTAAACGTCACGGTTAATGAACATCACTCATCTTCATCATCATCTTCAGGTAGTGATGTAAAAGCGCCTGTATGTAGTAAATCGCCACCTCCAAATGCGCCAAACTTATTCCAGATAAATACCACTCAGACAGAGGCAACGTTATACTTTACCCCAATAAAAGATAATATTTCGTATTACTTTATCGCATACGGATTTACACCAGGTGACTTACGATTTGGTACAAGCTTTGAATTTGGATCATATGACGGAGTTATTGACCACACCGTCAGTATGTTAACTCCTGGAACAAAGTATTACTTCCAAGTCCGTGGAGGAAATGGATGTGCAACAGGACCTTGGTCAGGATCAGTTCCTGCAACCGCAGTAGGTGTTGAAAGTAGCGCACAAACAGTACACACATATTATGCCCCAGCTACTCCAATCAACACATCAGGATCAAGCTCATCAGGGGGAAGTTCATCTCCAACGGGTGGCATTTGGCTCACACGAGATCTGTATCCTGGAAGCCAAGGCGCTGATGTCCGATCATTACAAGAACACTTGAATGCGCATGGATTTACCCTTGCCACATCTGGTGCTGGGTCCCCTGGCAATGAAACAACATATTATGGCAACCTCACCGCTGCCGCGGTCAGACGATTCCAAGAAGCACATTTTGCAGAGATATTAAGCCCACTAGGCTACGCAAGTGGGACTGGGATATGTGGACCTTCAACGAGAAACTACATCAATAGTCATCCATAGTGATCTTACGCCCATTAAACTTTTTTCTCCAGATTCTGTCACTCGTAATTTCCCCCGTCAGTGCTCCAAAACCTTCAAATTGCCTGCTGGCATGAAGTTTTGCGCGCGCTGCCGGGTACCCTTTACTCGTGCCACCTGTTCCGCTTTTAAGTTTGTTTAGATTGTGTAATTCGAAGCAGTATGCCAAACAAGTGACCTTTATGCCAGGGAGACTTTAGGGTAGGTGGAAAAAACGAAGCATAAGACGTCACTGTTGGCATATGCGAGAATTACAAATCTCCACAAAATGATAATAAACGGAGCATATAAAAAAGTAGCTCTATTTTTGATTTGGAGCTTTCACCTTCTCCTGGTACAATATACAGTACTGACCCTGTAGCTTAATTGGATAGAGCAAGAGCTTGCGGAGCTTTAGGTTGGGAGTTCAAGTCTCCCCGGGGTCACACTCTCATCCCCTCTTAAACCCTAAATAATAAACTATAAACTCTAAACAAATTAGAAATCCTAAAAGAGTAAAAATAACGTTTGGAAATTTATGATTTTGTATTTATTTGATTAAGATTTAGAGTTTAGTGTTTAGGGTTTGTCTCAGTCTGCAACTCTCGTTGCAAAAACCAGAAGACGTTTGAAGGTTGTGCCAAGAGGCCAACATGTTTGAAGCGTAAGAAATTCTGTGTTTGTTTTTCGTGTGATATACTCCACTTCGGATGGATCGACAATTTTCATATCAATCACTCGATATACATATCGTTCTCCTTTATAAAAAATATTTATTGCATCGCCTTTTACTAATTTCCCTAACAAATAAAAAACGGCATTATAGGAAGTGACATTCCACCAATAATCTGTTGAGTGTGCAAAGAGAAATATATGTCCTCCCTCCCCTGGGAATGCAGTACCGAGAGCCTGTGCAACACCTTTTTTGAGAGCATCAGAATATACACGTTCGTTTGCGGTATCAACTCCTGGTATGATTCGTGCATTTGCTCCAATTTTGGGAATAACGACACTAAAATTGGGGTCTTCAGGAACTAATATCTCTGCGGTTTTTCCATCGATTGTTCGTGTAAGAAGTCCTTTTTGATCATTTGCTTTTTGAATAGAAAAAGAAAGTTCTTCTTGTTTTGTTGCGACAACAAATGTTTTATTAGTCCATTGATTAATCATAAACTGAACTTCTTGATGAACTGGTTCATAAAGGGTACGTGCAATAAAAAAAAGAGATGATAGTATGAGGAAATTACCCAATGTACGAAGAGTAAGAAGATAAAGATACTCTCTGCGTTTTTCTTTTTTTATATGATGATGAATTGAGGTGGCGTTTTTCAAATGATGAGGCATACATTCATTGTAGCACAGGATACTGGTGTCAATTTTATTTTTTCTTCTTTTCTTCTTCTTGCCTCTCCCACTCCGAACGTACATGCAGAAGAAGTCTTGCTCTTTCTAGTGCCTTTGTTTTTTTTATGGTATCTACCAGTGGTTTGGCAACCAAATCTGAAATCATATTTTGCTTGGCACGTGGCTCCATTCCAATTTTTTGATCTCCTTCTATTGAAACTACTTCTCCTGTTTTAGGATTAACAACAATAATATCTAAATGTACACTTCTGTAGCCTTTTTTATATGTCCCACCTGCTACCGTATCCGAGGGATATGAATCCCACCAATACTCGTCAGTTGTACAAAAGAGTCCAACCATGTCATTTTCTTTTTTTATTGATAGATCAAAGTGGCGTTCGTCTCCACTTGGATACATTGTGTCATGTTTGTGCGAAACGGTAAGGTCTTTAATAAGGGAAAGGTCTTTTTCGGGAGATAATTGTAAGGCTCTTTCGCTAAATGGAGAAAATGCAGTATTAAATAAGTCAAGAGCTTTGATATACTCTGCTTCCTGTTTTTTTTCTTCAAACCCTTGTGGTGTTAATGTATGAAGGAAAGCCCCCAATGTCCTCCCCTTTTCCCTCATTGCTGCTAGTGCCATACTTTTTTATAAATAATATTTATCGCGTCATATTGCTATGAACTATGAATTATATCGTTGGAAATGAATAATATCAACGGAATAACATATTTACACTTTGTGAAAAAATGGAGCCTTAATCGTCGAAGTGTGCCCCCAACAGGAATTGAACCCATATCTTGCCCTTAGGACGGGCCTGCTCTATCCGTTGAGCTATGAGGGCTTTTTGTGATGTATAATTATACTACTTATGTTTATCGTAATCGAAGGCATCGATGGCGCTGGCTGTGAAACACAAGCTACTGCACTCATCGAATCACTAACAAAAGCTGGTAAAAAACCCTTTTATATCAAGTTCCCCCATTATGACACACCCGTTGGCAAAATGATTCGGGATTTTTTATATGAAAATAAGGTAAAGCATTCTGCAGATGAACAATTTCTTCTTTACACACTGCAATTTATTTTCGATAAAGAACTCATTAAAGAAAAAATGAAGGATCATGTGGTCATTGCCGATCGTTATTTCTCTACAACCCTTTGCTATCAAACCCTTGAAGGATTTGATGAGGAAAAAGCAGTGAGATATGCACAAGATTTTAATATCGTGAAGCCAGATGCTGTGTTATACTTGGACGTTTCTCCTGACACCGCAATTAAATGGAAGTATGGAGAAGATAAAGAAAAGAATTTTCGAGAGAATGATCATTCATTTATTCGCCGAACGTACGAAAAGTATAAAGACCTAGTAAAGCGCAGTGTATGGGCCCGATGGATTCATGTAAACGGCGAGCAATCCAAAGAAAAAGTCACACAGGAATTATTAACTATTATCAATTCACTTTAAACAATGGAGAAAACACTTCTTATCATAAAGCCAGACGCAGTTAAACGCGCTCTTATTGGAACTATTATTGAAACATTTGAAAAAACAGGACTTAAACTTCTTGCTGCTAAAATGGTTAAGCCTGAAGCAGAGGTAATAAAAAATCATTATCCTGGAACTCCTG
>JAPLYQ010000045.1 GCA_026395475.1 Candidatus Roizmanbacteria bacterium
CTCCTTCCGCTCTGAACATTTTCCCCTTCTAACGGAGCCGCCAATACTAATCAGAGAACAATCTATGCCAGCATCGTAAAAAGACTTTTTACGACGTGGCAAGAGGAGAGCGGCTCCTTGTCATCGCATAAGAGCTCCTTATGCAACGCCATAGTGCGGGGAAAGGGGAAGATAGCGGCTCCTGCTTTCAACTGTCGCCGCTTGTCTCATCTATTCTGTCCAGTTTTGTCTATCCTTTTTACAGCATTTTTTAGTCCCCTTAGCAGCGGTGCTGGTACGGAGGGGGTACGGATGATCGCACTAGCGGGAAATCATCAATAAATCAACAAAATAGTAACCGCTTTATGAGCCCCTCCCACCCAAAACAATAGAGTTAGCTCTTCCCCCTTCCTTCGCCTCCTTCCCTTAAAGGTGAATGCCCATTCCTTCGGGCAGGGGTCTCAGGAATGTGCAGTACATTGGCCTGTCCACTTGTCCACTGGGCTTTTGCCTCTCCCCGTCAGGGGGCTGGCGCTACGCTCCTCATATTTATGGGGGCGCGCCCCCGCCTTCGGCTCCCCCCACTGCTCACGAGTTGGTTCTTGTTTGCCTACAGTGGTTTTTTTTCTTATAAGCAAAGAATTGTCTTCGTCGCTTGCTGCCCCCGGCTATTCTATCCCGTCCAGCTTGGGAAAAATCTTGGCAACCTTCTTTAGGAGGGAAAGACGCCTTCTACGGAGGCTATCTGAGGCGAGGGTAGCCTATCTTGTGTGGCGGCGATTATATCCCGCTCGGGGAGCTCACCTATACGAAGTAGCTTCTTCCTGGTATGCGCCGCCAGTTATTGTCGGGAGGCTTAATGAATCTCCTCTACGCCTCCCTCCTTTTGGCATTCATCATTCCAGGCAACCGCGGGGGGCAGGCACGCCAGAGCAAACAAGAGCTAACCCACACATTACAAACTCATATCCGAACAACCTGCGTATAAATATCCTATTCTTTTTGCTGGCGTCAACAAAAAGTATTAGGACCCCAATACACATACTTGTAATTAGGTTTAGCATTCCTGGCCTACTCCCATCTGGACGTCGTTCTGTCCTAATCCCAAAGTATAAGGGTCGAAAAGGTTTGTCAAAAGGTGGGTAAATAGCCTGTATAAAAATGCACTACTGGTCAACGCATTTTTATAACAGGCCTGTTTATCCTTTGTCGCTCAGCAGTGTCTTCTTTGTCGCTTCGCTCCAAACTTTTGACAACCAGTCGCAGACTCCTCAAGCTCCTTACCTTTTCTTGACCCTTAACCCACGTCTTGAGGACAGAACGGCTTTATTATTACCGCTCTTTCTCTTTAGATATGGGACCCAAACACACCCATTCAGTTTTATACCTTATTATCATTTCCTATTTATTTTTATGACTAAATACAGAAAGTTTCTTAACAATATAGATCGTATGCTATCTTCTCGCTCAAAAGTTTCTCCTGCAGAGATGCGGATGTATGAAGAGGATGTTGCTGCACACTTTGCAACACTTAAACATTCTTGCCCACAAGTTACGCAGTAATAGTGCGAATTCGTTCTCTTGCTTAAATCTCCCTCACCTCTTTATTATTATTTTTTCTTTTTTACTCTATGGTTATTCATTTGAACGATACAACAAATATAATTTCTGATGAGAAGTCTGTATGGAAGGTATGTAAAGATCTACTTGAGGCAGAAGATGCAGTGGACCAGGACAAAGAGCACTTCTGGGTATTTCATCTCGATAGTCGGAACAAGATTAAGTTTCTTGAGCTTGTGTCCCTTGGCATTCTTAATTCCTCGATAGTTCATCCACGGGAGGTATTTACCAGGGCAGTGGGCGAGAGATCAGCACAAGTAATTATTGCTCACAATCACCCCTCTGGGGACCAAAGCCCCTCAGCTGATGATATAGCTGTCACAAAAAGATTAGCTAAGGCAGGAGAAATACTGGGTATTGAGGTACTGGACCACATCGTCGTCACTCAAACCACTTTTACCAGTTTTAGGGAAAGGTCTTTGCTGTAGAGAGGGTTGATCTTAAATAGGCCGCTGGAGTGAGGAAAATAAACTTGCCCTAGCGGCTTTTTTTATGGTCCTTTTTATACGAAAGATTCTCTTTACTTTTTTATATCATCTACCGTGAGTCTCGCTTGTTTAAGAATGGAGAGGAGTGTTTTACGTTTTAGGTCTTTATTATGGATAGGGAGGGTTACACGCAGATCGGGCATTTCTATATGTTTTAACACAATATGGCTTCCTTTTTGATGGTGAGTATAGAATCCTTTTTTAGTGAGGAAAGATAAGAGCTTTTTTGGTTTTATTGCAGGAATTGATCCGCCCATTTATTTTGCAAAGGTAAGTGATGAAAAGGGTACTTCGATTGAGCCAATAAATATACCAGAGTTACTTTTGACAGGGATCTCATCTTTTGCCATGCTTTCAAGATAAGCAGTAATAGCTTCTGTGATATTCGTCTTTGCTTCTTCAAAGGTGTCTCCTTCAGAAATACACCCAGGAAGACTAGGCACAGACACAGTAAACCCACCCTCTTCAGCTTCTTCAAAGATGGCGTCATATTTCAATACTGTATCTGTTACGCTTTTCATATGCTTATAATACTACTTGGACCTCGCACTTTCAATGGCGTAAATTTTAAATTTGGTTTAACCCTTCATAATAATAACTGTGCGCACAATAGATTGTGGTCATAAGGAAATTAAATGAAATGAAAACTTTTCATATCCATATTCGCTATAATTGTGGTATTTGCTTTAATAAAGGTGTTTAATATATAACTTTTCATAATCCATATGACCATATCCAAAAAAATCCAGCAGGCAATAAACAAAGCAGCTGAACTCCATATAAATCAAGTGCGGAAGGGCTATTCTGACAATCCCATACCCTATATCACCCACCCATTTTCCGTAGCGTATATTATTTCAAAATACACTTCCGATGAAGCTACTATCATTGCTGCGCTTCTCCATGATGTACTAGAAGACGTAAAGAAAGAAGTATATTCACATGAGCAGATGATTCGGGATTTTGGAGTTGAAGTTTATGAAATTGTAAAAGGGGTATCGGAAGATAAAGATGCCACGATAACAAAAGAGGAAGAGACAAGGACTTGGATAACACGGAAAGAAAAATATATTCAGCATCTCTATAAAGATTCAGATCATTCTTTAATGGTTTGTTGTGGAGATAAAATACATAATATTACGTCTCTCTGTGAAATTTATGAGAAGAGTAGCAATAAGGAAATTGCACTTGACTCTTTTAATGCTCCAATCGATAAAAAAGTAAATATCCTTTGGCATTACGAGGAAGTATATAGGGTAATGAGCGATAAATTTCATAATCCCATCGTAAATGAATTAGGGGAGGCGGTGAAAAATCTTAAACGGGTTTTCAGTACCTAAGATTTATTTACTATGATATTTTAGAGTGTGTTTTTAATCAATATTTGTATCAATTACATTATTTTCTTTTAAAAAAGAAATTATTTCTTTTACTTGTTCATCAGTGTTTTGATTGTCTGAATTAACTATTACATGCGGACTAGAAGGTTCTTCATATGGTCTTTCTGAAGTTGATTTAATATCTCTTTTTACATATATCCAGTAGGGTTTAATTAACGCATCAATTTTCTGTCTTGTTGCTTCAAACGGGGCTATCACAGATACAATAACAGGGTCACGCTTAGATAGCATTTTAGCTAAGCGAGAAACTCTAAGATTGTGAACTTCTCTGTCAGATTGAGAAAAGCCCAGTTCAGTGGAAATAGTTTCTCTCATTTCGTCCCCGTCCAGGATCACTGCTCCAATCTTTTTACTCAGTACAGTAGCTAAAGTTGTTTTTCCTGCTCCTGATTGTCCTGTTAACCATAAAATATAATTTGTTGGAGGATTAACATTCCGAATACTTGTCCCTGATATCTTTTCTATTTTTAAATCAAGATCAATTTTGCGTATAGTGTATCCAACTTCTCGCCCATAACAAATCTCATCAATATCTGGGATTGTAACAATCTTAACTAAATCTTCATATTGAATAAGTGACTTTTGAATCATTGACCATCGCTCCTGTAATGTGTATGGGTTTGAGTGGCTAATATCTGTATCTCTAATCGCAATTACAACTGGTTTCCCTTGCTTTAAAACACTCTCTATGAGCTTTTTATGGCCGTCGTGAAATGGTTGAAAGCGCCCTACAAACAAGCTTGAGGGTTTTTGCTGGGCATTAACTATTTTTGTGTTTAACATATAAACTTCCTAATTGCAAAATAATATACAACGGTCAAGTCATTATTTGTTATTTATCCATTACAGATCTTACTTTTTTAAAAGCGTTTATAAGTTGATCAATTTCTTCATCGGTATTTGCAGATGTAAAAGTAAGTCTGTGTGACTCTTCGCCCTTTTTTACCATTGGATAAGGGGCAACTGTCACTAATATACCCTCATCAAATAGTATGTTGGCAGTCTCAACTAATTTTTTTGCATCGCCTATTTGCACTGAGGCAATGGGGAAATAGGTAGAGTTAAAAACGTGGAATCCTAAATCTCGAATTCCGTCTACTGCTTTTTTAGTTAATTGATATAACTTTTTCCGCAAAATCTCTCCTTTTGCGTCATTAATTTCTAAACCTCGGTATAACGTTGCTAAAGACGCAGTGGGGCAAGGGCCTGATAGGTCATATGGCGTAGCAAAAGCCTCCAAAAAAGTCTTCATTTCATTACTACATCCAACAAATGCTGCTAAAGATGAATAAGACTTAGAACATCCACCCACATAAATTATATTTTCGTAGTCTAAGTTAAAATATTTCACAATTCCATTTCCTCTTTTTCCATATGGGTATTCTGCCGATGGATTTTCTCCAACGACACCAAAACCATGAGCATCATCAATGTAAAGAATAGCATCATATTTTTTTGCAAGATTGACAATCTGAGGTATTTTTGAATAGTCTCCTGTCATACTATACACACCATCGACTAATATAAGTTTTCTAGGATTATCTTTATGTTCCACAAGAAGTGACTCTAATTTATCTAAATCACCTTGAGGAAAACTTACTAGAGTTGCGCCACTATCCCTTGCGATTTTAGAAGCTTCATACATTGTTTCATGACCCGCTTTGTCTAAAAAGATGACGCCAGTTTTCCCTACAATCGCCGGAATAATTCCAATGGAAATTAATGTTACTGTTGGAAGTATTAAGGTTGTTTCGGTGCCAATCAACTCGGCAAGTTTTACTTCTAGATCATCATATATTTGAGGACTGGCAACCAACCGGCACCAACTTGGATGCACTCCCCACTTTTGAATACTTTTATGTACATCAATATCCATTTCTGGATCAAGATCCAACCCTAGATAATTACATGAAGCAAAATCTGTAACCCAGTGGTTATCATCAACGCGTATCTTTCTGCCTTTTATTTCTTTTGCAATAACATTATATTGTTTAATCGTTTTAAACATTTCTCGGATTAGACCCCTCCTGTTTTCTTCAAGATTAATTCGAATTATATTTTGTAAACAATTCATATTAATTTATGTTAATAAACGTTTAATAAGTAAAATTATATCATTTCTGATGATTTTTGAAATATTCATCAACTACAGTAAATATTGTACTAAATTCAGTATGTCTGTTTTTCATATCATATGCTTTTTTTTCATCATTTAAAAATTTATATATGGAATATGTAAATACTGGATCAATATCTTTAAATGTGGCTCCATTACAATTGCAATCTAACATTTTCAACATAATTTCATTTCCAAATTGATTTCTTATTTTAGAAAAAAGGCTCAAATACACCTCAAGTGCGCCACCCGAGCTTAAAATATGTTGAATGACAAATTCAGGAAAGCATCTTAATTCACATGGTAATTCAGACGGGGGTTCAATTTTGACGCTGTCTATGACCTTTTGATAATATGAAATTCCTTCATCATCACCAGGATTGAAATTTTTATTTACTCCTTTCCAATTTACCAATGAATTAGAAAATTCAATTCCAATTTTGCGAGAAATTTCTTTTAAAAATTCACTGGGGAGCAATCTAAACATCGTGCTATCAATTACAATATATGGATAGTATAGTTTATCCATGGTTTGTATGTGTTGAATAAGTGCTTCCCATCCTGTAATTCTGCATTGAAATATGTACTCTAATAACGGACCTAAGTTATTCACAATTTTAGAGTTCAGCTTAATACTGCTAACTAGATTACTCCAACCAGGATAATTATTTTGCTTAGCATAGCTATCTAGTGATTGGAAGCCCATCCCTTGAACCGTTTCTTCTCGAAGATTCTCAATAATTGGAACTCTCATATAATCCATACCGTGTGCTTCCTGTTCAATCGGGAAATATATTTTTAATATTTTTTCGTACTTATAATAGCTTTTTTCTTGCACAACCGATAATTGCATTTCTTTCCAATTGGGATATCCACTATTTTTTGCATAATCATCCATCGTTAGTCCATGAATAATGGAACGGTTTCCTGATAACGACTCTGCCATGACTCGCAGTAGCGACTCCATTTGTAAAATGGGATTTCTAATCAAAACTATTGTATTTGATACTAAACGGCACATTTTTCCATATTCATCGCCTGGAGGTATATAGTCAGCAATACTTTTGATTAAGACCGTAATCTTATTTTTTTTCTTTAGAGCATTTTTTACCTCATTTAGTATTTGCTGATAAACTTTTGAAATTCTATCTTTATCTCGATAATTTGCCCAGACATCATTGATCTGTATATCGATTGCTGAACTATTAAATAGACTTCTTTCCAATGCAGTAGAACTACTTCGTGGAGTGGAAAGAATATGGATTATATTGA
>JAPLYQ010000049.1 GCA_026395475.1 Candidatus Roizmanbacteria bacterium
ACAAAATTGCGTTTGCTGTTTTTCGGCTTTCTTGCAGTATTTTGCATAGTTATCTTGCGGCTTTTTTATATTCAGGTGCTTCATCCTGACCTTCAAAGAGATTACCTTTCTACACATAAACTTCAACCTGAACGAGGAAAAATCTATGATAGAAATGGAGAACCCATCGTCATGAATCAAATTCTCTATCATCTTTTTTTTGAACCACAGCTTATTAAAGAAAAAGAAAAGACAGCACTTTCTATTGCTAATATCCTCAAGGTAGATGAGGCGAGTATTTCAAGTAGAATTGATCCTACAAAAACATGGACTTCAGTATTTGGAAGTATTTCAAAACAAGATAGAGACTCGATTCTTAAACTCAATCTGCCTGGAATGGGTTTTGATGAGCAATGGAGTCGCTACTATCCTGACGCATCAATCGCAGCCCACCTTGCAGGATTTGTAGGAAAAAATGATGACGGAATAGATGTTGGTCGCTCGGGAGTTGAGGGTTTTTACGATAAAGATCTGGGAGGATTGCCAGGACTTATTCGGTCGGATTTAGATCCAGAAGGAAGACCAATTTTTCTTGGGACACAGGAGCGTATTGATCCTGAAAATGGACGAGATCTCTATCTTACTATCGATAAATCTGTACAAATGTTGGTGAAAGAAAAGTTAGCGGCAGGTTTAGAAAAATATGAAGCAAAAGAAGGGTGTGCAATTATTGCAAATCCAAACACCATGGAAATACTTGCGCTTAGTTGTCTTCCAGATTATGATCCGGATACCTACTATAAATTTAGTAACGGGGTATTTCGTAATGCTGCAATTTCTGATGCATATGAACCAGGGTCAACATTTAAACCGTTGATTATGGCGGCAGGTATTGAGGCGGGACTTATAAAGCCAGATACCATATATGACGAAACGGGTCCTGTAACGGTTGGAGAGTACACGATTCGCACATGGAATAATAGTTATGAAGGGAAGATAACTCTTACTAGAGCGCTAGAAAAGTCAAGCAATGTTGCAATGGTTTATGTGGGATCTAAACTTGGGAATGACAAGCTTTATAACTCTATTATTCAATATGGATTTGGTGCAGAAACCCATATTGACCTGGAAGGTGAAGCGTCAGGATTTTTAAAGGCAAAAAAAGATTGGTACCCAATAGACTATGCTACAGCCACCTTTGGTCAGGGTCTTGCAGTGACTCCTATCCAAATGATAACTGCTTTTTCCTCCATTATTAATGGTGGAAAGCTTATGAAACCTTATGTTGTAAAAGAATTAAAAGGAGAAAGTACTCAAAAAGTTGATCCTATTTTTGAACGTCAATTAATAAGTAAAAAAACAAGTGATTATTTGAAACAAATGCTTCTTTCTACCATTGAAAACGGAGAAACAAAATTTTTAAAACCTCAAGGATATCAAATAGGAGGAAAAACGGGAACTGCTCAAATTCCAATTGAAGGACATTATGATGCAACAAAAACAATTGCCTCATTCATCGGCTTCTCTCCTATAAAGAATCCTCAATTTATAGGCCTTGTTATCGTAAAAGAACCTAAATCATCACAATGGGGATCTGAAACTGCAGCGCCAATCTTTTTTGAGATCGCCAAAGAGCTTATAGTGTATTATAATATAGCTCCCGAAGCCCTATGATACAAAAAATAAAAAATATCTATCATCTTCTTCAAGCTGTTGTGGCTAATCTATGGTATGCGTTCCCTAGCCGCGAAATTAAAGTTATAGGTGTTACCGGAACTGATGGAAAAACAACAACCACACACCTGCTTTACCACATTCTTTCGACTTCAGGAAAAAAAGTCTCAATGCTTTCAACAATTTTTGCGAAAGTTGCTGGTAAAGAATATGACACAGGGTTTCATGTCACAACACCTGATTCATTTCTTATACAAAAATTATTACGAGCAGCTGTAAAGAATGGCGATGAATATTTTATTTTAGAAACAACTTCTCATGCGCTTGACCAGAACAGAGTATGGGGAGTTCATTTTGATGCGGCGGTCTTAACCAATATCACACATGAACATTTAGACTATCACAAATCAATTGGGGGATATGCAAAAACGAAGTGGAGACTTGTCGAAATGGCTCGTATTGCACTTATAAATAACGATGACGAAGTGACAAGACTACAATCAATTAAATCGGCACATATAAAAACATATGGATTAATAAATAAAGCAGACTATTCACAAGATTTCAAAAAAGAAATAAAAGACTTGGCGGATTTTAATGCTTACAATTATTTGGGAGCATACGGCTTATGTGTAGAGTTAGGAATTGATGAAAAGTCAATTGTTGAGGCCCTTAAAACCTATAAACTTCCTGCGGGAAGAATTGATATTGTGTATAAAAAGGACTTTATGGTAATTGTGGATTTTGCTCACACTCCCAATGGTATCTATCGCATTTTGGAAACAGTAAAAAAACAGTACATTCATGGGGAAGGAAGACTTATTCATGTTTTTGGTTCAGCTGGTCTGAGAGACCATACCAAACGCCCTGCTATGGGGAAGGCAAGTGCAACATTTGCTGATATTTCCTATATTACCGAAGAAGATTATCGCACAGAAGATCCTCTGAAAATTGCAAAGGAAATTGGTTTAGGTTTTGAAAATAAAAAATATAGCGTAGAGATTGACAGAAAAAAAGCAATCTACACAGCCATAGGAGTAGCAAAGTCAGGAGATGTAGTTGTCATTACGGGGAAAGGACATGAAAAAAGTTTGTGTCGAGGAACAATCGAATATCCATGGAGTGATATAGATTGTGTTAAAGAATATGTTTCAACACTATCCTGATCAAAACACCATTTCTTCTTCATTATTTTCGCTCTGTACTTCTGGTTTTACGACAAGAGAAGCGGGAGACATGCGCAAAATTCAGATCATAAAAGATTTTTTCCAGATGGGAGATATTGCACCACCAAAAATTGTTATTCTCGAACAAATTCATTCAATCAATGTTGCAACACCCGATCCACTTCATTTGGGAGATGTTGAAATATTGGAGGAAGCTGATGGAGTTGTAACAAAAGAGAAGGGTGCATTACTCGTTGTTCGTGTCGCGGACTGTGTACCTATTCTTTTCTTTGATCCTGTGGCTGGAGTCATTGGCGCTTCTCACAATGGATGGAGAGGATCAGTAAAAAATATGATGAAAACAATGATTGCTAAAATGGAAGCGCTTGGTTCACATGCGGTCAATATTCGCATAGCATTGGGCCCAGCAATTGGTGAATGTTGTTATACCGTCGATACTGATAGATACATTCTTTTTATGGAAGAAATGGAACGATTTGAAAAACTTATTTTCAGACCATATGGTGGCGCTTTCCGACTGAACTTAACTCGACTTAATTATGAACTTGCGATAGAAAATGGGATTCAAAAAAGTCATATAGAAGTATTTCCATTCTGCACTTCATGTGATAGTGATAGATTTTTTTCTTATCGAAGACAATATAAAAAACACCCAGAACAGTTTGGCGAAATGATGGGATATGTCATGATGTGACCTTGGAGAGAGACTGTATAATGAAGAGATATGAAAATGAATAAAACGGTATATTTTGCTATTTTATTAGTGACCGCAGCATTATTGCGATTTGGTCTCATCCCTTTACTTCATCAAGAAAACATAGTACTTCAATGGGTAAGTCTATCCATAATTCTAATCACTGGTGTTGTTTTTTTACTTCGTGCATCTGCAAAAATTATTGAGGAAACAACAGAAGTATTAAGCGAACGCACTAAACTTGCCGGGGGACTTTTACAATCTCTTGGTACAGCGTTTCCCGATATGATCTTGGGTATTATTGCAGCTATCATCAGTCTCAATTTGCGATCAACCGATATGATTCGGGCAATAAACTATGCCATTATTGCTGCTTCTACCACATTCGGATCAAATATCTACAACATTGCTCATGCTACGTGGTGTATCTATCGTCAGAATGAGTCAAATAAAAAAAACACCTCACTCCTTATGTTTCCGGGTATTCCTTCGGGGGGAATGATAACACCCTTCCAAAAACATACTGTGAAACCTCGTCTCCCTGAGCTTGATTCAGCTATTCAGGTGCTTGTTGCACTTACTATTCTTACAGCATCTGTTGCGGTTAGTATGGTTCTTTTTGGAAGAGTAAATGGTGCAGAGTTTAATGCTTCGGAAGACTTATATCAACTTATCCAACCTGTTGGGTTTGTAATTCTTTTTCTTTCAGGTCTTATTCTCTATCTGTTCAGAAAGACACAACGAAAAGAAAGTTCTGTTCCAGATATTGCCGAAGCGGAACAGTATTATAGGAAAAATCCAACAGGAGTAGTTTTATTTCATCTTCTTCTTTCTGGAATCATTATTATGTTTACAGCAGAAAGTATGGTCTATGCGATTGAGACATTAAGCCATATTGCACACATTCCTCCAGTTATTGCAGGAGTTCTTGCAGGACTTATCGGGTGTTTGGGTGAGATGCTTGTAATCCACAACTATTCAATCAATCCAAAAGGAAGAATTGGAGATGCATTAATTGGTGTTGGAATGGACAATATTGTTACCACAGCTGGAGCCGCAATTGTCGCCATTATGGGAGGAATTTTTCTAGGAGGAAGTTCCCTCATTATTATCTTTGTCCTGATCTTAGGCATTAATACATTGCTCATAGCAGAGGTAAGCAAACTAAAAAACTATTTTCTTATAAAAGATACAGCTATTGATAGCTGATTTTTTGTCAGATAGTATTTATGCTACACTTTGAGTATATGAACACTACTTACTCCTGGTATTCTCACCTTATTAAACCGAGTTGGTCTCCGCCCGCCTGGCTTTTTGGTCCTGTATGGACAGTGCTTTATATTTTGATAGCAATCTCATTTGGGAATGTATTTCGCATGGCTTTTCAAAAACAATTAGCATTTATCGTGGTCCTTCCTTTTATTCTGAATCTTATTTTTAATGCTTTATTTACCACAATCCAGTTTGGATTAAAGAATAATCTTCTCGCTGCTGCGGATATTCTTTTGGTCTTGGGCACCCTCATCTGGGCAATGATTGCTATTTATCCCTATGCACGTTGGATAACATATATCCAAATTCCCTATCTTATATGGGTTTCATTTGCCACCATTTTGCAACTTACCGTAACCTATCTCAATAGGTAGGCCACTTTCACGTTATTCGACAGTCAATTCAGTATAATAAGAGAATGATTTTAGATAAATCCTCCTTTTTCCTACTCGGCATCAAAGGGACTGCTATGGCTAATATTGCCATCATGCTTTCCCAAATGGGCAAACAAGTTAGTGGTGTGGATGTAGCTGAGGAATTTATAACCGACATTTCCCTTACTAAAAATAACATTCAGTTCAGCACAGATTTTTCAGACACTGCTTCTGTTGATAATTACGAGGTATTTGTATATTCAGCCGCTCACGGGGGAGAAGAAAGCATCCTTGCAAAAGAGGCGCAAAAGAAGGGGAAACTTCTTGTTTCTCAGCCACAGCTGATTGCAGAATTGGTCAATAAACATACAGTATCGCTCGCAGTTTCAGGATGTCATGGAAAAACCACGACTTCCTCACTGCTTGCATGGGCTTTGACGAAGCTTGGGAAAAACCCAAGTTTCCTTATTGGCGCTCCGCCGTTTGACGGTGGTGGAGGTGGTGCAGTAACAGGATCGGACTATTTTGTTATTGAGGCTGATGAGTATGCAGTTCACCCTCCAAAAGATAAGACTCCAAAACTATTATTTCTCCATCCTGCATATGCACTCTGTTTAAACATAGACTTTGACCATCCAGACGTATATGACGACCTTGAAATGACAAAAAAGACGTTTGTTCAATTCTTTTCCCAGGCACAGCATCTGGTGTTGTGTGGAGAGGATCCAGTTATTCGATCTATTCTACCCACACTTAGTCATAAGTCTATTGTGACTTATGGTTTTGAGAATACATCTGATTATTCAGCAAAATCCATAAAATATAGCCACAAAACCACCGAATTTGAAGTATATAAAAAAGGAGAAAAACTTGGGGTCTGCAGTACTGAGCTTTCCGGTGAAAAAAATGTGCTTAACACTCTCGGCGTACTGGCACTATTACTTGAAACTGGAACCTCATTTGAGGCTGCAGTCATGAGTATACAAGGGTTTAGAGGGGCAAAAAGACGATTTGAGCAAGTATGGACCGATGGAGCAAGCTATCTTTTTGATGATTATGGTCATCATCCAGCAGAAATTGAGGCAACAATAGCCTCAGTTCGATCCCGATTTCCGGGTAAAAAGCTTCATGTCCTCTTTCAGCCTCACACATTTTCAAGAACGCAGTCTTTAAAACATGAATTTGCTATGGCTCTTTCCAAGGCTGATTTTACCTATATTGAGCCTATTTTTGCATCCGCACGGGAGCAAAAGGAGCTGTTTAAAGTAACATCATTTGACGTTGCAAACGAGGCTCAGCTCAGCACAGTAACCGCATACAACAACCCAAAAGATTCTCTGGCCCAATTAGCCATACAAGTGCAAAAGGGCGATGTAGTGCTTACTATGGGTGCGGGGGATATTTACAAGCTAAAAGATGATATAATTGACGTACTCAATGAAAAATCAATTCGATGAGATATTAGGCATAGGACGTGTGCAGGAGAACATTGACTTGTTCCCGTATCTTTCTATGCGTCTTCATACAATAGCACAGTATTATTTTGAGGCTCAATCGAAAGAAGATCTCATAAATGCTGTTAAAGCAACTCAAATGGCAAAAGTCCCCCTTATCATGCTTGGCGGTGGAAGTAATGCTATATTTGACCGCGCGGAAATAAAAGGTCTTGTCGTAAAAAATAATTATTCATCTATCAATGCGATAGCTGCAACCGACACAACGGTCGATGTTGAAGTAGGATCCGGCACCAATATGGCAGTACTTGTACAGAAACTGACTGAACAAGGATTGTCAGGTCTTGAATACCATAAAGGTCTTCCTGGTACTGTAGGGGGAGCAGTATACATGAATTCAAAATGGCTTCGCCCTGTTTGTTATGTGGGTGATTATGTTGAATCGGCCCATCTTATTAACAGAGAAGGTGAAGTAAAAGTTGTTGATAAAACGTATTTTGCATTTTCATATGACTATAGTGTCTTACAAAAAACACATGAACTCTTATTGAGTATTGTGTTCCGACTCCAAAAGAAGGATGTTGAAGTTGTGACAGAGCGTGCAAATACTTCAGTGGAATACCGAAAAAAAACTCAGCCAATAGGGGTTGCCACCTGTGGATGTTTTTTCCGCAATATTAGTGCTGAAGAACAACTAGAGCATAGCCTTCCCACAAAATCTGCAGGATATCTTATCGATAAAGCAGGAATGAAGGGTATGCAAAAAGGAAGTTTCAAAGTATCAGATGTTCATGCAAATTTTATTATCAACCAAGGGGGAGATGCAAAGCCATCTGATCTTGTCCAATTGGTGAAGCAAATAAAAGCAAAAGTTAAGGACAAGTTTGGGATTATACTGAAAGAAGAAGTAGAATCATTGTAAATTTGAAAAACAACCTATTTATGGAAGACGCGTATTCAATTCACGGAGGAAAACCACTGACTGGAAATGTACAACTTTCTGGCGCAAAAAATGCCGCGTTAAAAATGGTGATAGGTGCACTTTTATTTGATGGAAAAGTAACATTGAATAATGTTCCTCGTATTCGTGATTTAGATGAACTTCTTCATCTGTTTACTGAACTTGGTGCAACAGCAGAATTTATTAATGCAAATACAGTAGTTATAGATGGAACAGGACTGAATACAAACACTGTCGATCTTCTCCATGGGTCAAAAATTCGTTCATCATTTCTTCTTTTTGCACCACTTCTGAAAAAATTTAAAGAAGCGCACATTCCCAATCCTGGAGGATGTCGCATTGGAGCTCGCCCAATTGACCGTATTATGAATGGACTGAAAGAGTTAGGTGGAGTTGTTGAATACGATCACGCAACGGGATATTATCATGGTAAATTGGCACAAAAAACACATGGAACGTATACATTCGAAAAACCATCCCACACAGGAACAGAATTCATGATAATGCTTTCCGTATTTGCAGAAGGGACAGTCCACATTCACAATGCCGCACTTGAACCAGAGATTGATGATTTAATTTCCTTTTTTAACGAAGGCGGCGCGCAGATTCACAGAGATGGGAGCTCAATTATTGTAAATGGAGTTACCTCACTTGTTCAAAAGAAGCCATACACAATCGTATCTGATCGAAACGAAGCGGTAACGTTTGCAGTGTTAGGTCTTATCACCAAA
>JAPLYQ010000153.1 GCA_026395475.1 Candidatus Roizmanbacteria bacterium
GTGTGGTTTGCCTGGATAACTTTTGTATTCTGGGTGTCCTTGGGTGCCCATATAGAATGGGTGAACAGATCGATCAAGTTCAATAATTTCGACCAATTTCTCTTGTTTTGAGCGTGCACTGATGATAAGTCCCTTTTTCTCGAGCCTCTCTGCATATTCGTCATTAAACTCGTAGCGATGTCTATGTCGTTCACTCGTATCCTCTGTGCCATATAATTCGTAGGCAAGCGTTCCCTTCTTAACCAATGCATCCCAGCCTCCCAAGCGCATGGTGCCGCCGTAGGCTCGTCTTTCCAATATCTTTTGCTGTTCTGGAATAAGGTGAATTACTGGATCTGTTGTCTCTGGTTTATTTTCATACGTATCTGCATTTTTTATACCTGCAACATTTCGTGCAAATGCAATAACTGCAAGTTGCATACCGTAGCAGAGACCTAAATAAGGAATCTTTTGTTCTCGGGCATAGTTTGCTGCGGTTATCATGCCTTCAGCACCTCGTTGTCCCCATCCAATTGGAACAATTATTCCATCTGGTTTTCCAATAACTTCAACACCTTGTTTTTCAATTTTTTCTGCATCTACCCAATGAGTCTCAAGTTTGACAGATTGATCCCATGAAGCATGATCTAATGCATCAAACAGAGCTGCATATGAATCTCTCAGTTGATAGTCTCCTGTTCCAAAATATTTTCCGATAATGGCAATTTTTACTGTCTTTGTTTTTGGTGCTTTGATTGATTTTACCAATGCTTCAAATCGAGAAAGGTCTGGTTCTCGTTCAGGAAGTTGCAACTTTTTTAATATTTTTTTATCGAAGTCTTGTTTATGAAGAATGAGGGGAATTTCATAGACACTTTCTGCATCTGGATTAGAAATAATATCATCTCCATGTACATTGCAGAACAATGCAAATCTGTCTCGTCTTCTTTGGTCTAGATATTTTTCAGAGCGAGCTACAATAAAGTTTGGCTGAATTCCCATAGAGTTAAGCGTTCGTACCGAAAGCTGTGTTGGTTTTGTTTTTGGTTCTCCCAAATGCTTTGGAGTAGGAACATAACTTACATGAACATGAATAACATCATTTGGTTTTTGCAATGTAAGCATTCGGGACGCTTCATAGTAGAAAACGTTCTGATATTCTCCTGCGGTTCCTCCCAATTCAATAACCATAATGTCTGCATTGTGATTTTTTGCAGATGTATGGATACGGTCAATTATTTCATTTGTTATATGTGGAATAGCTTCTACGTCTTCACCGTTATATTCAAATCGTCGTTCACGATCGATAACTGTCTTATATATTTTTCCAATAGTGACAAAGCTGTCACTACCCATCTGTTGCTCAAGAAATTTTTCGTAGGTACCGATATCCATGTCTGCTTCAGTGCCATCCTCACAGAGGTAAGGATCGCCGTGTTCAATTGGATTTATGGTTCCAGCATCAAGATTAAGATAGTTCTCAAATTTGATGGGGACAACGTTGTAGCCTGCAGATTTCAGAAGGTAAGAGATAGAAGCAGATGTTATTCCCTTTCCTATACCGGAAATAACTCCACCTGAAATAAAAATGTATTTAAGCGGATGGTTTCTTTTCATCTGGTGTTACTGGTGCTGGTATTTTATTTAACGCCCACGAGGAAAAATCACACGTGGGATAATTCGAACAACCGTAAAACTTCTTTCTTGACTTCGTAAATTTTACCACAATATCTCCTGTACATTTTGGGCATTTTCTATTTTTTACGACAAATAAGAAAGGTTTGGTGGTTTTACAGTTTGGATAGCCACTACATGCATAAAACTTTCCAAATTTTGAAAAACGAATTATCATAGGCTTTCCACATTTTGGACACACTTCATTTGTTTCTTCTTTGATTGCAATCATCCCCACCTCTTTTTTTTGAGTATCAAGTTCTCCTGTGAATGGTTTATAGAATTCGTCGAGAACAGTAACCACATCTTGCTTTCCTTCTGCTATTTCATCAAACTTATTTTCCATATCAGAAGTAAAATCAAGCTCAAAAATCTTTGAAAAGCTTTTACTCAAGTAGTCTGAAATAGCTGTCCCAATTACAGTCGGAATGAAATATCTTCCGTCTTTTTCCACATATCCTTTTACTTGAATAAGGGAAATGATAGCGGCATAGGTTGAAGGACGACCAATACC
>JAPLYQ010000129.1 GCA_026395475.1 Candidatus Roizmanbacteria bacterium
GCGACTTTCTTCGCCCCATCATTATTGGTATCGCCCCATTTGTGGGTGGATTACTTACACTATGGCTTGTAATCCAGTCAAAATTATTTCCAGGACGGGAGTTGTGGCAAACACTTGTATTTGGATATTTTATTATTGCAGTTAGTGTAAATATGTTTTCTTCAAGACAAGACCTTATTGATGTTGCCTATCTTATTCCTATTGTACTTATTATCCTTTTTCTTCTTTACCTTTTTCCGATTCATATTTCATCTACATTCATCAATCAATTATTCATTCATATTTCATATTTTATTACCGTTATTCAGGTCCCTCTTTTGTTTTCTCTCGGAATACACGCTATACTGATAGTATTATTAACAAAGTTTGAATAATAATTATGATACCGAAAGTTCTTGCCCAAAATATAAGTGTAAATGGAACAGCAATCCAAGGACCACTTGTTGGCTATAACAATATTGGAGACATAATCAACAATGTTGTGCCTTTTGTCATGGCGCTTGCGGGGATTATTCTATTCTTTGTTCTTATGTGGGGTGGACTTGACTATGTCACTTCTCAAGGTATGCCTGAAAAGATAAAATCAGCAAATGCTAAAATAACAGCGGGAGTAATTGGTTTTGTCCTTCTTGTACTTTCATTTCTTATTACCCGTATTATCGCTTATGTATTTGGAGTGGGACAAGGAATTATATAAACAGTATATAATAGGAGGATGATTTTGAAACGAGTTCAACTCCATAATTTTAGAAATATATCATCTCGAGTTTTTGATATATCTTCAAAACTTACTATTATTCTTGGAGAAAATGCACGCGGTAAAACAAATATTTTAGAAAGTATTCATTGCATCATAAATGGTGTGGGGTTTCGAGAGTCAAAAGAAGAAGAACTACTTCTTATGGGAAGTTCAGAAACCCAGTTAGACGGATTATTCGATAAAAATAGCAACACTAATCATTTTCGAATTCTACTAAAAAAAGAACATACTGGTCTTATTTCCAAACAGTTTTTTGTTGAAAAGACGCGAAAGGGCCATGCCCACTATACCAGTGAGCAAACAAAATGTGTATTATTTGCTCCAGAACAAATCGACATCATCACAGGATCTCCAGATATTAGAAGAGAATACTTCAACAAACTTATTAGCACTTTTGATATTGTCTATAAAAAACATCTTATTAACTATGAACAAGCCCTGCGCAAAAGAAATAAACTTCTTGAGCATTCTCGATCTGTTGAGAGTTTAAAAGAGGAATTGTCATTTTGGGATGTCTATCTTGAAAAGGAAGCAACGTTTATTACTGAAAAAAGACAGACATATACTGGATTTTTAAATTCACATAAAAAACTTGATGGAAGAGAGTTTCATATAGAGTATGCTAAGAATGAGTTTACCCAGGAGAGGCTCAAGGAAAAAAAAGAGCTTGAACTACGTATTCGCAGGACTCTTATTGGACCACAAAAAGATGACTGGATTATTTCACTTAAAAATAAGGATGTTGATAAAAAAAACATACAAAAATATGGAAGTAGAAGCGAACAACGTTTAGGTGTTTTTTGGCTTAAAATGAATGAAATACATTTTATGGAAGAGGAAATAAATATTCATCCAATCCTTCTTCTTGATGATGTGTTTTCTGAATTTGACCACGAAAATAAAGAAAGAATAGTTCTACTAATAGAGATGTATCAGACAGTCATGACAACAACAGAAGAAGAGCTTGTGAAAGAAATTCAGAAAAAAAATAAAGAAAGTGTAATAATCAAGGTCTAGGAATAACTATATAATTCTCGTATAGCCCAACTTCATCTTCCAGATTCCATCACATTGAATAATTCGTTCCGTATTTTACGCCTTTTCCATCCGACGAACTCGCACAATGATAATTCGAGTGCTCAAACAGGGCGTCGGACTGTCAAATGCATAAAATACTTCACCACATCCCTTCCTTTTTAATGCGAAGTATGTATTTATTGCAGTTGTTTCTTTCAGCAAGAATTCAGTTAATTGAATATAATATGAGATATGCGAATACTTATAGTTGAAGATGAGCACCGTATCGCTCACTCTCTTCAAAAAGGCCTCGAACAGGAACGTTTTGCCGTAGATATTGCCTATACAGGTAGAGAAGGATACGATCTTGCATCAACTGAAGACTATGATCTAATCATCCTTGATCTCATGCTTCCTGGAATGGATGGTATTTCAATTTGCAAAGAACTACGAAAAAATAAAATTCACATTCCCATACTTCTTCTTACCGCGAAAAGTCAAACAAATGAAAAAGTAGAAGGTCTCAATAGCGGGGCAGATGATTATCTTACCAAACCATTTTCATTTGACGAACTTTTAGCACGCATTCGAGCATTACTCAGAAGAAAGGGGACAGTTGTACAAACTAACATTTCAGTTGACGATCTAACGATGGATGTTAGCCGATTTGAAGTAAAAAGAGGAGGGAGCTCAATTTCTCTTACAAGCAAAGAGTTCTCACTACTTGAATTTCTTTTATCAAAACAAAATCAAATTGTAACCAAGGATCAAATAATTCAGCATGTATGGAATTTTGATGCAGACATCCTTCCCAATACAGTTGAAGTATATATTAAAAAACTAAGAGACAAAATAGATAACTGTTTTCCAAATAAAAAACAATTAATCAAAACGGTACGCGGATTCGGCTATAAATTAGGGGGCGACGAGTAGTAATATGTTTATTTCTGCACGGAGAAAATTAACAGCTTGGTATCTTGTTATTCTCATGAGTGTGAGTATTTCTTTTAGTATCGTGATTTATAGAGGAATGACTGCCGAAATTGATCGATTTACTCAACTTCAGCGTGTAAGAATCGAACGTAGATTTGATGATGCGGGGTTGCCAAGACCTCCCATACTTATTGATCGAGACATGATTGATGAAGCAAAGCAACACATAATCCTCAATTTTCTTGGCGTTAACGGAATCATTTTCGTCGTAATGGGCGGTCTTTCATACTTCCTTGCCGGTAAAACACTGGAACCAATCCAAGAAATGGTGGAAGAACAGCATCGTTTTGTTTCAGATGCGTCACACGAACTAAAAACACCTCTAACCGCAATGAAAAGTTCACTTGAAGTGTATGTGAGAGATCCTAAGCTGACATTAGGAGAAGCAAAACAGGTACTATTGGACAATATTCAAGAAGTAAACAGATTGCAATCACTTTCTGAGTCACTTCTTACACTCTCTGAAAACCAGTCAAATAATTCTCAACATTTATTGGCACAAATATCTCCAAAAGCCATCATTACAAAAGCGTATAATCAAGTTAAGCATAGTGCGGATGAGAAAAAAATTAAAGTACGTATCGTTTCTATCCCAGACAGAAAAATTAATGGAAATGAAGAAAAATTAATAGAACTTTTCACTATCCTTTTGGATAATGCAATCAAATACAGTCCAGAGGGGAAGTCGGTGTTGATAATAGGGAAATTAATCAAACACGGTATTGAGTTTAGAATTTCAGATAAAGGGATAGGAATTGATGAAAAAGACATTCCTCATGTTTTTGATCGTTTTTTTCGTTCAGACAGCGCTCGTAGTAGGGCGGGAGTCGGAGGATATGGACTAGGGTTACCAATTGCAAAAAAAATCGTTGAGTTTCACAAAGGAAGCATTCACATTGAAAGCAAAGTAGATAATGGGACAACAGTAATAGTTTTTATTCCCCTTGTTTAAGCTCAAATTCAGAATTATTAATTAGTATTGTGGGTATATGAATATTTTTAAAAAGGGAAAAGAGTGGTTTATAAAAAAAGCGTTATGGATGAAAATCCTAATTGTATTAGTTTTTATAGGAATTGTAGGAGGAGCTTCATATTTCATATTTGGGACAAAAAAGGCAACTACTCAATATCAAACAGGCACTGTTGAAAAAGGAACTCTCGTCGTTGCAGTCACTGGGTCAGGAACCGTTTCTTCTGCAAATAATACCAATATAACTACCCAAGCTACTGGAGTAGTCTCAAAATTATATGTAAAAGATGGAGACAAGGTAAAAAGCGGAGACAAAATAATGGAGATTGATCTGGATCTCGATGGAAAACAAACAGCATCTCAAGCACTATCAAGCTACCAAAGTGCAAAAAATAACTACGATAGTGCTCAGGCAAATATGTATTCAACACAATCCACAATGTTTACCAATTGGGATAACTTCATGAAGATTGCACAAAATGGTACCTATCAATATGAAGATGGGAGTCCAAACAATATTAATCGTTCACTTCCTGAATTTCATATTGCAAATGACAACTGGCTTGCCGCAGAAGCAAAATATAAAATACAGCAAAATGTGGTCTACCAGTCTCAAACTGCTTTAAATTCAGCATGGTCAACCTATCAAAAAGCATCTTCAACAGTTTATGCTCCCATTTCGGGAACTGTGTCTGGTCTTGCTCTTCAAATCGGTTCTGTTATTAATTCAAATGCATCCTCTCAAACAAGCAACGTCAGTAATACAAAAATTGCGAATGTTAAAACAGATGCGACACCTATCGTATCCATTAGTCTTACTGAAATTGATGTCCCAAAAATTACCATTGGGGATAAGGCAACCGTCACTCTTGACGCTTATCCTGACAAAACCTTTACGGGGAAAGTTGTAAGTATTGATACCGTAGGTTCAGTTTCTTCCGGCGTTACCACATATCCAACTGTTATAAAACTTGACACAGATACCACAACCATCCTTCCAAACATGGCTGTATCAGCAAATATTATTACTGCAAGAAAAAATGATGTGTTAATGGTTCCAACAAGTAGTATCCAACAGAACACAGATGGGACAAACTATGTACAAGTAATGAAAAATAATCAAGCATCACAAGTAACAGTAGAAATTGGTCTCGCATCAGACTCTCAAACAGAAATTGTTTCTGGTCTATCAGAAGGAGATGTGATTGTTACTGCCACCATTAAAGCAGCAACAACAAGCACATCTACCACAACTTCACCATTTAGTTCGTTCGGTGGCGCTCGCACCGGGGGAGCAGCATCAAGATTAGGAAGATAATCACTATGATTCAATTAAAGGATGTATCTAAAATCTACAAAACTGAAATGGTTGAGACGGTGGCACTATCTCATGTTTCTTTTGATATCCAAAAAGGTGAGTTTACTGCCATCATGGGTCCGTCTGGAAGTGGAAAATCAACCCTTATGCATATTCTTGGAGCACTCGATTTAGCAACAAGCGGAGAATATATTTTGGACGGGGAATCTGTTTCAAAATTAAGCCAAGATGAGCTTGCCGATATTCGAAATCGTAAAATTGGATTTATTTTCCAAGCATTTAATCTACTCCCTCGTACAACGGCATTGAAAAATGTTATGTTACCAATGGTATATGCAGGAGTACCAAAAGAAGAACGACTAGAAAAAGCTAAAAAATATCTAGAAATGGTAGGACTTAAAGATAGAATGTATCATACTTCAAATCAGTTGTCAGGAGGACAGCAACAACGGGTTGCAATTGCACGAGGACTTGTCATGAATCCTGCAATTCTTTTGGCAGATGAACCAACAGGGAATATCGCATCAGCTCAAGCTGAAGAAGTCATGGCGTTGTTTCAAAAACTACATGATGAAGGACATACGATCATCATGATAACTCATGAGCCAGATATTGCTGCACATGCAAGTCGCATCATTCACGTAAAAGATGGGGTCATTATTGAGGATGAAATAAACAAAAAAAAG
>JAPLYQ010000105.1 GCA_026395475.1 Candidatus Roizmanbacteria bacterium
GCAATTGGTTTGGCAGTCCTTTTAGGTGTTATTTCATTTGGGAGCACCTATGGGATCATGCAAATGATGCAGAACTCGAAACAAACAACTGTTACAAAAAAAACAACAACTCCAACTGAAGAGGAATCAACTGAACCAAAAACAGAAGAATGTCCTATTAATGGACAAATGATGACAATAGCACAAAAAAATAAATGGGTAACTCGTAGACCTCTGGGAGTTGCGATTGAAAATCACGTGGAGGCCCGTCCTCAATCTGGAATTTCCTCAGCAGATGTTGTGTATGAAGCAGTTGCAGAAGGAGGCATTACTCGATTTTTAGCACTATTCTATTGTCAGGATGCACCTCTTATTGGACCAGTTCGTTCTGCCCGAGTTCACTTCATGAAAATGCTTAGAGAATATGGAGAATATCCATTATACGGCCATGTAGGAGGGGCAAATTGTGACGCGGAAACTGGCTCTGGGTGCGCAAATGGGGCAAAAGCAGACGCACTTGGAATTATTCGTAAATTAGGATGGAATTCATATAATGATATGGATCAATTTGCGGTTCCATTTCCTTATTATTGGAGAGATTACGAAAGACTTCCAAATGTCGCAACAGAACACACAGTATATTCCTCCACTGCAAAGTTATGGGATTATGCAAAGACCAATCGAAAATTAACAAATGTTGACGAAGAGGGAGTTGCATGGGATAAAACATTTGAATCATGGAAATTTGCAGACGATGCAAAGACTGCAGATCGTGGAACAACTAACAAAATACAGCTAGGATTTTGGAATTCGTTTGCAAGTGATTTTTCCGTTGTGTGGAATTACAACAGTGCAAAAAATACCTATCTTCGAGTTAATGGAGGGAAACCACATTTAGATAAAAATACTGGCAAACAGCTTGACGCAAAAAACGTCATTGTTGTATTTGCAAAAGAAAGTCCAGCAAATGATGGTTATGATGGAGGACATATCTTATATACATTAGAAGGCGAGGGAGATGCACTTGTATTTCAAAATGGAACCGCAATAAAAGCGACATGGAAAAAAGCAGATCCTGAGAGTCGCATGAAATGGTATGATGAGAAAGATAAGGAGATATCAATAGTGCGAGGGAAGGTATTTGTTGAAATATTACCTATCGGAAATACGGTTACTTATTAACGTTTGTTAAGCATATGTTATCGGCAGTTATTCCCTCAAAGACGAGAAGAAAAATTCTTGAGTTATTTTTTACTCATCATACGGATTTGTACTATCTGAGAAACATAGTACGAGCGGTGGACGAAGAAGTAAATGCAGTAAAGCGAGAATTGGATATTCTTGAAAAAGCTAAAATTCTATTTAAAGAAAAAAGACTTAATAAGTCATTTTATACGCTCAATAAGTCCTATATATTTTATGAAGAATTTTTGCGCATCTTCGCAAAAATGAGTCCTTTTCCTCGGGCGGTCCATGAAAATGCTCCTCGACTTGGCAAGATTAAATTTGCATCTCTTTCTATTAAATTTATAAAACAACAACCGATAAAAAAAGATGAAGTATACTTTCTTCTCGTAGGGATGATTATTATCCCCGAGATTGAAGCCTTTATAAAAAAAATGGAAGAAACAAGCGGAAGACAAATTGACTATACGGTAATGACTGATGAAGAATTTGTATTCCGTAAGCGAAACAACGATCCTTTCTTATGGCGTTTTTTACGTACACCAAAAATTATGATTTGCGGTTCTGAAGAAGAACTCATGAAATAACATATGAATACCCGTCGATTTATCTATATTGTACTTTTAGTGCTTCTTGTTGGTATGTGTTTGCCAGAAAATGTCCCTGTTAAATTTAATGTAAATAAATCAAAAGTAAATTTTGTCATCAATCCTCTCTCTATAAATACATCCATACTCGGTGTACAAATAAAAAAAGAGTTTAAAACAAAACTTGGACTTGATCTCAAAGGTGGAAGTCACTTAGTATTCAAAGTAGACACAAAAAATATTAAACCGGAAGATGTAAAAGATGCTCTCGCATCCGCTAGAGACATTATTGAAAAGCGAGTAAATTATTTTGGTGTATCAGAACCATTAGTACAAAATATAAAATCAGGGAGCGAACAGAGAATTTCTGTCGATCTTCCAGGAATTGAAAATGTATCGCAAGCTGTGGCACTGATTGGACAAACCGCACAACTTCGATTTATTGAGGAAGGGCCTCTTGATCCAAAAATAGCGACAACCGCTTCTCTTTTGGAGAGACTTAATAAAGATACTGGAATGAATGGAAAGCATATTAAAAAATCGACAGTGGTGTTCGATCCTGAAACAGGAAAGCCACAAGTATCACTTGCATTTACAGCTGAGGGATCAAAACTTTTTGAAGAGATCACAGGTCGAAATATTGGTAAACCTGTTGGTATCTTTTTAGACTATATGCCGATTTCTGCTCCAACTGTTCAACAGAAAATAGTTGATGGAAATGCTGTTATCTCTGGATCTTTTACAACTGATGAGGCAAAAAAGTTGGCAATCGCTATTAATTCGGGCGCACTCCCACTTCCAATTCAACTTATTGAACAGAGGAATATTGGTCCAAGCCTTGGCGCTGATGATGTACAAAAAAGTGTTATTGCTGGAGGTATAGGACTCTTTATGGTCTGTTTCTTTATGATAGGATACTATGGAAAATTGGGGGTTATTGCAACCGGCGCGCTAGCTCTTTACGGAATGCTTTCATTTGCTATGTTCCGAGCAATCCCAATTGTTCTGACACTTCCTGGAATTGCAGGATTTATATTGTCTATTGGCATGGCCGTTGACTCAAACATCCTTATTTTTGAACGAATTAAAGAAGAACAGAGAAAAGGAAAAGATTTCAAGACTTCAATTCGCCTTGGATTTGGAAGAGCACTTGATGCAATTAAAGACGCCAATATAACAACAATGTTAGTTGCATTTATTTTATTCAACCCTTTGAATTGGGAATTCTTGCCACAGTTTGGCATGGTAAGAGGATTTGCTCTTACCCTTGGAATTGGAGTAGCGACAAGTTTGTTTACAGGAGTTGTTATTACAAAAAGATTAATACAAACATTTTATAAGTAACTTCCTATGATCCGATTTCATAAATATATATGGCTTTATATAACAATATCTTTAATTGTTATTGGTTCAGGAATGTTTTCACTCTTTCGGTTCGGATATAGATACTCTATAGATTTCACTGGAGGGTCAACAATGAGTTACAAGCTTAAAAAACCTGTGGAAACGAAAGCCGTTGAGAAGATTCTTACGTCCATGAAATTGAAAGTTGTTCATTTAAGTACTCAGGGAACCATTCTTAATATTCAAACAAATGCACTTACCGATGATCAAGAAAAAAAAATCCAAGATGGAGTAAAAAAAATTAATTCAAATGAAGTGCAGACACTTCGTTATGAAACCGTAGGTCCAACACTTGGAAAAGAGACAGGACAAAAGACAGTCATTGCCGCCCTTCTTGCAATATGTGGAATTCTTATCTACATGAGCTTTTCATTTAAGGGATTTAACTTTGCGCTTGCTGCGGTCCTTGCAATGGCTCATGACTTTTTTGTACTACTTGGCACCTATTCTCTTCTTTCCTATTTTTTTGGTGCAGAATTTGACCTCATGTTTGTTACCGCACTCCTAACTACTATGTCATTTTCCGTACACGACACAATAGTTATTTTTGACAAAATACGTGAGTATTTAAAATCATCAAAAAGCAATGTTTCAATTGAAGAACTTTCGGACAAGGCAGTGTCAGAGACAATGGTTCGATCTATCAATAATTCACTTACCATATTTTTTATGCTTTCCGCACTTCTTCTTATGGGAGGAGGAACGATTCGCTTTTTTATCGCAGCATTATGGATAGGGACAGTGACGGGAGCATATTCATCTCCATTTGTTGCAACGCCATTGTTGATTTTGCTTGAAAAAAGAAAAAAATAATGAAGCATTCGCATTATTATCAAGTAAAAGCTCAAACACATTTTGAGTTAGGAAATAAGTTGGCCATATTATTTAAATCTTCTTCACTTAAGACTTATTCTTCGATGATCCAAAAAATCGCGCCTCGGAAGTCTACTTTTATTGAAGCTCATAAATACCTTGAATTATCTGAAATGCATTTTCCTCACTATATCGAAGAATTAAGAGGGTACGCACATGGACTTGAAGTGGATTTTGATAGTTTTTGGCTTACATTTTTATTTGAAGAACTCAATACATACCCAGAGAAATGTACTTCATGTTTTTCTGCTGATGGCAAGATAATTGGTCACAATGAAGATTTCCCCCTTTTTTTTGAGGATACGATTTCTATTCTAGAGAAAACAATTGGGGGGATAACAATATTTGAGCTTTTTTATATCAATAGTTTAGGAGGATCTGCTTGTGGAATTAATTCACATGGATTTGTACAAACTATTAACACACTCAATCACACAGATCAGCAGATTGGTGTTCCAAGAAACATAATTGCACGTTGGTTATCTGAAACCAAAAATCCAGAAAATGAATATGAAAAACTGAAAAAAATAAAAAGAAGTATGGGATATAGTCATACATTTTGTAATCTCCAAGGGGATGTTGCAAATATAGAATCTTCCGGGACTGAGTCATTATTTACAAAACCATCGCTTCCATTTGTGCACACAAATCATTATTTAACTCCACTTGTAAAGTATGAAGCTGAAACAATAGACGGGAATAGCAAAGATCGCTTTATGGAGGCGACAATAGGTATTGGGTCTGTAAAAACCGCTGAGGACATGATGAAATTACTTGAACACATTTCAGAATTACCTTCTAACAAAAATAGAGAAAGTAACACTATTGCACGAATGGTTTTCGATTTAAAAAAGAAATCGATTTGGTGCTGGCTTGCACGAGAACGAGCAAAAAAATGGATTGAGTATCCACTTCAATTTATATGAAAATTAACACTTATACATTAGGGGAGTTGCAGGCAAATTGTTATCTTCTTGAACATGAAGGAGAAGCACTTATCATAGATCCTGCTGATGATTCAAGCTTCCTCCTGGAAGAGGTTCTCCGAAGGAATCTAAAGTTGGTTGCACTCCTTGGTACACATGGTCATTTTGACCACGTAATGGCAGTAGGGGAGATTCAAATGAGCTTTAACGTCCCTTTCTATATCCACAAGAAAGATCAGTTCCTCATCGATCGACTAGAAAACACTGCAGAACATTTTTTAGGACATAAACAAATCATCATTCCTCCCAAGTTGATTGAACATATTCAGTCGGGTGAATTTCAAATTTCAAATTTCAAATTTAATATTCTCCATACTCCTGGCCATACTCCGGGCGGTCTCTCTTTTTATTTTCCTGAAGAAAAAGAGGTATTTACTGGCGACACATTATTTGCTGGGGCAATTGGGAGGACAGATCTTTCATACAGTAACAAAAAAGATTTGTGGAGTTCGCTTAAATTACTACTTGCTCTACCAGAAGAAACGACGATTAATGCAGGACACGGGGAGTCTTCTTATATTGGCCAAGAAAAAGCCATTCTCGGATAATTATTTTTTAAGAGCCTCAAGGAGGACTTCTTTTTCATTTTTTAATTCGCCGTTTATGACTTTTTCAAAAAGTGCATCTAATATATCTCCGACTTCTCTACTTGGTTTGATATTTCGCACCTTCATTACATCCAGTCCATCAACCTTCAGGTCCTTTACTGTGAATGGCTCTTTTTGTACTTCGATGATTCTTTTTTTGAACAAATCAAACCTCCATGAAGTAGGGGTTGAACCAGAACCAACACGGTCAGCAGTGCGAAGATCTAGCATGTCTTGTATATATTCTTTTCCCACATCCCGAATAAATCTTCGAACAGCTTTATCTGTTTGATCTTCTTGGACTGTAAATTGGTGAAATTCAATAAGTCGTACAAACTTTGTTTTTTGTTCGTTTGACAATCGAAGTCTGTCTGCAATTTTTTTTGCTTGAATAGTGCCGACAACTTCATGATTATAAAAAGTGATAAGTTCTGATTCTTCGTCTTTATGAAATGTTCCCACCTTTCCAATATCATGAAGAAGCGATGCGAGGCGAGTAATTGGGTCAGAAGATGGGCAATTTTTGAGGGCCATTACTAAATGTGTCCCCACGTCATACACATGATGGCGTTTTGGGCTTTTCTGTGGAATCGCAAAGCATGCATCCAACTCAGGAAGAATATATTTTAATATACCAGTACTTTTGAGAAAAAGAATGCCTTCAGCAGGATTATCACTACTTACTATTTTAAGCAACTCATCACGAATACGTTCCCATGAAATTTTAGTAATAAGTTCGGCATTTCTTGTCATCGCATTCCTTGTTTCATCATCAATCAAAAACCCGAGTTGAGAAGCAAAACGAATCCCTCGCATGAGGCGAAGCGCATCCTCTTGAAATCGCACATCAGGGTTCCCTACCGCAACAATCTTTCTTTCTTCAATGTGTTTTTTTCCATTAAATATATCGGTAACCACTTTTCCATCAAATGCCATTGCATTGATTGTAAAGTCTCGTCGTGCCAGATCTTCAGCAAGTGTTTTTGCCCACTCAATTTGTTCCGGATGTCTGTTATCGGTGTAGTTTGATTCTTTGCGGAAAGGAGTGATTTCAAAAAGCATATCTGCATTTTTTACAGTCACCGTTCCATAGGTATTGTGGTAAAAATTATCGGGAAACAGTTTTTGAATCTGCTCTGGAGTAGCATTTGTAGTGAAATCCCAGTTAGTAACACCTTTATTGAGAAATAGATTACGTACCGCTCCTCCAACTATATACACCTCATATCCGTTTTCACGGATAGTATTCATAAACTCTGTAACAACTGGTGGGAGCGTAATCATTATTCAATTATACCTTACATTCGTTATCCTGAGCGTAAGCGAAGGATCTATCGACATAATAAGATTCTTCGTATGTAGTTGAGCCACTCAGAATGACAAACAAGTAATACTAAACAAGAGATTTGAGGATATCAATATTTTTTTTATCTGGACCTTTTCCATCGAACCCTGGTGTTTCGATAATGAAGGGAAGGTTGCATGTTCTTTTATCATGTACGAGCAGTTTAAACGGTTCCATCGATAAAGTACCCACTCCAATATTTTCATGACGGTCACGACCGGAATCAAAAGGATCTCTACTATCATTAATATGAAGGACAATAAGCTTCTTGAGGCCAATTTTTTTATCAAACTCAGTTAAAAAATCACCCAATTTTTTTTGAGTGGAAAGTGCATATCCTGCAGAGAAAAGATGACAGGTGTCAAGACATATTTTTAGTCGCTCATTGTCAACATCTCGGATAATTGATGCCAATTCATCTATATTCTGGCCAATTTTTTTGTTCCCTGCATTTTCAAGGATAAGAAAAGTATCCTGAGGTGTAGAAGTAAGGACTTCATGTATATTGTTAATAAGGACACTATACTTTTTATCTTGTGAAACATCCCATATTGCGGGAAGGCTTCCTTTAAAAGAGCCTGTGTGGACAATACTTCCAACTACTCCTAGTTGGGAAGCAACATTGAGTTCGGCAATAAGAGATTTTTTTGACTCATCACCGATTCGTCCTTCATCTGCAAGATTTATTAAGTATGATGCATGAAAAAAAACAGCATCAATGCCAAGTTTTTTCTTTGTTTCGATAAACAATTGTTTTGCCTCATCCGTAAGAACCGCTCTATTCCACCCACGAGGAGATGCTGAAAAAATTTGAAGGCAATTTCCTCCAATGTCATTAACTCTTTCAAGAGCTTTATGATACCCGCCCGCAATAGAAAGATGTGCTCCTATTTTCATACGATTTTTGTAAAGATTTCAATAATTCGTTTTTTTATATTTACGGCAAAGGGAAGCGCTTCAATATCTTGTAATCCTGAAATCCATTTATATTCAGTTAATTTTTTTTCAAGCACAATTGTAGTACTTTCTGACTGGCACATAAAATGTTCTGCGTGGAACATAGCATTTTGATTTTGAAAGACATCTTCTCCAATCCATTGGGGATCAGTTATCTCAAGTCCGACTTCTTCCAAGACTTCTCGACGTAACCCAACCAAAATATGTTCTTGTGGATATATTTTCCCTCCTGGGATAGTCCACAGCCCCGCATCGATTTGTTCATTTACTGACTTTTTAACTACAAGAAGCTGCTTTTTCTTGTTGAAAATGAAGGCTCCAACGGAAAGAATTGAGATATATTTTTCGTACATTATGACAAGTATATCAAAAATACCTCTTGACTTAATTTAGCAGAGTTGGTATATTATTGCTAACCACCCGGAACTCACTAAAAATTAGAGACAGGTGTGGGAAAGCCATATGGATGAATTAACAGCCCGTCAGCTTGAAATATTAAAAGCAATTATCCAAGAACATACAGATACAGGAGAACCTGTTGGATCTGAGATTTTGGAAAAAAAGTATAAATTGGGAGTGTCACCAGCAACTATCCGCAATGAAATGGTAGTTTTGGCAAAAAAGGGCTATATCATGAAATCTCATTTTTCTTCAGGTCGTATTCCAAGTCCAAAAGGGTTTCGACTGTATATCAACAAAATAATGAAACAGAAAGACATGTCCACAGCTGATGAAGTCGCATATAAGAATAGTGTTTGGGATGAACGAGGAGAGATGCATAAGCTTTTAACTCAAGCAACGAGAGTGTTGGCTCATAGAACAGGATTGGTATCTCTTGCTACCACAAATACTGGGGATATATATTTTGCAGGATTAGCTAATTTGCTTAATATCCAAGAATATATAAATCGCGAGATGGAACGACAGGTATTCGAGCGCCTTGAACAAATGGAATATTGGGAGCGACTCCTAAGTAAATTTGGAGCAACAGAAGGGCATGATATTTACTTCGTGTTAGGGGATGAAGGATATGCTGACCCCATTTATGATTCTTGTGCAAGTATTTTTGGAGAGTTTGAAGCAAACAGTGTGAAGGGAATTATTGGAGTAGTGGGTCCAAAACGAATGCATTATGATCTTATTGCTCCACAGATAAAATACTTTTCCACATTGTTAGAAGAAATAATGAAAGAACAGAAATTAGGAGTTATAGCGTAAAGATTAAAAGTTTAGAAATATCAGAATGAAAGATAAAACAGATAAACCAACCACCTCCGTCGCATCTGAGGCGACTACGGCGGTCAAGGAGGAAGAAAAGGAGTGTTCTTGTGAGGAATGTGTGTGTTCTGAGAAGGAATGTAATAAATGTGAAGAGCAAAAAAAACAAGTTGACGAGTATAAGTCTAAATATTTGCGAGCGATTGCAGATTATCAGAATTATGAAAGACGAGTACAAGATCAGCGTGTTGAATGGATTAAAAATGCAAATAAAACTGTTATTTTAAAGCTTTTAACATTCCTTGATGATCTTGAACGAGCAGAAGTTTTTGTAACAGATCCTAATTTAGTTCATATAAAGGATTCTTTTAACAAAATGTTGAAAACAGAAGGACTGGAAGAAATTGAGGTTCTCAATAAACCATACGACCCCTATACAGCAGAAGTAATTGATATGAAAGAGGGAGAAAAGGACGATATGGTAATTGCAGTTTTGAGAAAAGGGTATACCTATAACGGTCAGTTATT
>JAPLYQ010000089.1 GCA_026395475.1 Candidatus Roizmanbacteria bacterium
CCTTGTGTCCCTTCAATTGGTTGTAGTCTATGTGGAAGAGGTGTCACCGCAAGTGCTCCCTTTTGTATTTGTTCCTCGGTAAGTCCTAAATATCTTCCAACTGCTGCCCCTGCTTCAAGCACTCCCTTTGCATACCTTCCCAGTAACCCACTTTCCAAATGACTTTCTTTCTTACTGGAGACAAATTCTATCTTTTGGGTAGTAACAAATGTTTTGTAGTTATCTCGTATCAATGCATTATCCTCATTGAGTACTAGTAACCCTTTTTGATTCATGTGTTGGGCCAATTCAAAAATTGCTGCAGTGGTATTTTCAATTGTACCCATTCGCTCTAAGTGAGCTTCATTAATACCCGTGATTATTGCTGTTTGAGGCTTCACAATAGCGCATATATCCTGTATATCTCCCCGCGTATACTCTCCCATTTCTACAACTAATACTTCTATAGAACTGTCTAATCTTTTTAGAATAAGACTCGCAATACCAAGTGGTGTGTTTATATTTTCTGGCGTTTTTAAAACAGAATATTTTTGCAAAAGTATCGTTGCTACAGCCTCCTTCATTGTTGTTTTTCCATAACTTCCTGCTATTCCCACAACCTCAAGAAGTGGGAACTGTGCAAGATGGAGTTTTGCACGCTTGATAAGTGCGTGTTTCATGTACGTGTCAAGTGGTTTGATGATAAATACTGCAAGTGAAATCGGAAGATAAGAAATAAAAAATAAGAGAAGAAAAAGTGGAGATAGAGCAAAAGAAAGACCCATTATAAGCCCTCCAGACACAGTTGCGACAAGCATCATTTTTTGTGTCCACACTAGTTTTTTACGTAGCACTTTTTGTGGAAGGCTGGCAGTCCATACGGTGCGCAAAAAACGTTTGACGTCATACTCTTCCAATTGAAGAAGATAGAGATGATAGTAAAAATATGCAAAAGGATTAATTTTTTCCATTCAAAGAATCTAAAAATTCTAATAGCACTGTCTGGAATTCTTTTGGCTTATCCAAAAAACAATAATGGCCCGCTTCTTGAATAATGTGAGCTGAAGCTACAGGAATTAATCGATGAAAAATTCCCACATCGCTTACAGGTGTGTATGAGTTTTCATCATCCCCTCCCCACACAATAAACGTTTTGTTTTTAACTTGAGGCAATTCAAACTCAATATGTTCTCGAATAATATTGACAAATGTTTCTCGCAGTTCTGGAAAAGCAATATAATCATCACTTCCAGACAATCGAAGAAGGTTTGAGCGAATCCCTTTCATAAATGGAAGGTCCATAAATGGCTTTACTGTTTTTGCAAGTTTGATTTTTGTTTGCGTGGAAAATGATGTGTGTGGCAGACCAGAAGAATCTACAAGCACAAGCCCTGCTAAAGGAATACTCTTCTTTGAGGCAATTCGTATTGCTGTTTTTCCTCCAAATGAATGACCAATTAATACAGGATTCACAATTTCAAGCTTTTGTACACATTGAACAACTATATTTGCAAAATCTTGTAGTTGAAATGCTTTCTTGGGCGTTTGGGACTTTCCGAATCCAGGAAGATCCAAGAAATATAACTCATATCCTTTTTCAGCGAGCTCTACAGTTGAAGAAAACCACAAAGGACTATTTGATCCCCACCCATGAAGGAAAACAAGGACATTCTTTTTTTCACCTAATGCTTCTACATGGTAATAATGTATTAATTGGCCCTCTATGACAATGTCCTTTTCAAGTGGCTTTTGCATATTTTATTGTATCATTTTCTCTATTTCAAACCGTACCAATAATCCCTTTTTATAATTTCTTGAAATAGTCTATTCTTCCTTCTTTTTCGACGTAATAATCTGGAATTTCGGCCACTTTTTTATATCCGTTTTTTTCGTAAAATAATCTAGCTGGCAAGTAATAGTCGATATCACACGTTTCAATCAAGATATATCTTCCCTTTTGTGAACGCACATAATCTTCCATGATATGTAGGAGTTTTGATCCAATACCACGTTTTCTGTATCCTTTATGCACTGCCATATAATCTTCCGTCATCTGATATCCTCCACTTTTATAGATATTCTCACTTACCCCAAGAGCGCCTATTATTTCTCCATTTTCTTCAATATACCAATATTGACTTGAAGAAAGGCAATAACTTTATTTGCTTCATCTTTAGTGGTTAATTTGTGCGTCTCAGACATATTATTTGAGGTAATCAATTGGTAATTGATATGTACTATTCCTGTTTGTATCTACTTCAATAAAACTCCAGTCCTTGAGTTTACTCGTTGCAATCTAAGTAAACCATATGCGTTGGTTATATTGTACAATAGAGCCATGCAGAAGACGCAGATGTTTCGTTCAATTATTATCGATGTTGTCAGCCCAAATACCAACGTATCCCAGGCTGAGCGTAATCTTATTGAATTAAAATCCCTCATTAAAACCTACGGAAGTATTGATGTAGGCCATATTATTCAACACAGAACAAAGCCAGATAAAGATACATTCATTGGATCCGGAAAACTTCAGGAACTTATTGAAATGGTGACAAATAAAAAAATAGATATTCTCATCTTGAATGACATTGTAAAACCTACTCAGTTATTCCACATAACCGAGCGTCTTTGGGTTGCAAACCCAGATATCAAAGTGTGGGACCGAGTAGACCTTATTCTCCATATTTTTGAAAAACATGCACAAACCACAGAGGCACGCCTCCAAATTGAAATTGCCCGCATGCATCACATGGGTCCTCGTATCTATGGACTGGGAGGGACATATTTTTCCCGACAAGGTGGTGGCATTGGAAGTAAAGGTGTTGGAGAAACTAATATTGAACGCATGAAACGCCATTGGAGAACACTTATCAAAAAGAAAGAGGATGAACTTAAAAAACAGCTTGAACATAGAAAAGGCCAAGTAGATCATCGCAAGGAACTTGGAGTTAGCCATGTTGCACTTGTCGGATATACTAATGCCGGTAAAACTGCCCTATTTAATGTATTAACGGGCCGAAACAAAATATCTGAAGATGTCTTATTTGCAACTCTCAGTTCAACAGTTGGAAGACTCAAAGGAATAGGTCATGAAAATAATCTTCTGGTATCAGATACAATCGGTTTTATCCAGAATCTTCCCCCTGCCCTTATTCAAACGTTCAAATCAACCCTTCTTGATGTAATTCATGCCGACCTTATTCTTCATGTAGTTGATATTAGTGATGAACTGCGAGATCGCAAAATTGACGTTGTTCAAGAAATCGTATATGAAATAGGTGCCGGGAAAATCCCTCAAATACTTGTCTTTACCAAGGCAGATCTTCTTCCTGAAGAGCGATGGAGTGAGTTTGAAGCGGTAAAAAAGAAATACGCAGCATTCCCCACTATGTTTATCTCCTCCACTGAAGACATCAATATCAAAAAACTCACAGATACTATCGCTCAAACAATAGAAAAAAAATAAATCTATATATCATTTCGAACCGAAGGTGAGAAATCTAGCAAAGCGAAGATAGATTCTTCATATGTAAACTGAGTCATTCAGAATGACATGCGTTTCTTCCATATGCACCTTACATATACCCCTTATAAAAAGCGCACCGAGCCCTTGGACAATTTCCTTGGACTCGGCTGCGTATATATTTTGAGCTTTTTTTGATCAATGCTTCTTTTGATCTTTGCTCACTTTTTTTGTTAGTTTTGTTCTTTTGGCATTTTTAGCATTCTTGCTTTTAGCTTGTTTGCTTGAAACTACGCTTTAAGCTTTGTTATTAACTCTAATGAGTTGTTTTTTGCTTATTGCTGTTATGTACTCTTGGTCCCTATTTATGGAAACTTCGAGCGGTTATGTTTGTCAGCTTTAAGCTTTGGCTTTCTTGCTAATGTGCTTCTGAACTTTTTATTATATGCCTTTAGTTTTTTAAACTAAGTAACTTATAATATTACTAACATACTTTAAATGTAGACTAATATTTATTGTTTGTCAAGGGGTATTTTATCTTATAGTTAATTTAAGAAGGTTCTTTCTATTTTTAGCCTCAAAAAAGACATTTTGACCTTTTGCTTTTTCTCTTATTTCTTCGCTATCATTTGAAATTGCTTTTAAAAAAAGCCCAATCTTTTTGACGATTGGGCTTTAGTTTGTCTTTTAACTTAAAACTGATTCCACAACAGTTGGTTGTAGACTTCATGATGATAAATCACCTCTCCCATCTTGACACGGGTTCCCAGTTCAACGGGACTTCTGTCGGCTACAGCCTGCTTCAGTTGTACGTATTTTTGCTTAAATTCTTCCCCAAGTAGCGAAACTGCCCATTCGCTTTGCCTAAATTGGATGATAGCGGTCTGAATTGTGCCTGGAAGGTAACGAACTCGAGGTCGCTTATCTTCTCCCCTTTTCTCGATATCACCTTCAAGCCCAGTTCTCACAAGTGAATACATGACCAAATAGGGATTTGCGTCCGGCGCAACACTTCGTACCTCAACACGTGCTGATTCCTCATTGTGAAGTGGAATACGCACCATTGATCCTCGATCGACTTCAGACACTTTGATCTCATTGGGAGCTTCATAATGAGGATCGAGTCGTCTATAAGCATTCACACTTGGATTTAAGATAAGACAAATATCGTTGGCACTCGAAAGAATTCTTTCAATAAACCTCCATGCAAAAGGAGACAATTGTCCCTGCCCTTTTTTATCATGAAATATATTCTTTCCTTTTTTTGCAATCGATAAATTAGTATGCATGCCACTTCCATTGATTCCTACAACTGGTTTTGGAAGGAATGATGCTGTCATGCCCATATTACGTGCGATCTGTCGGCACACAAGTTTATAAAGTTGTATTTGATCTGCCCCAATTAGGGCATCTGCATAGGAATAATTAAGTTCAAACTGCGCAGGTGCAACTTCAGGATGATCTTTTTCATTTTCAAATCCGAGAGCACGTTGTGCCTCGGCGCACCTATCAATAAATACTCTTAAGGTATCGGTGGGAAGTGAGTGATAATACCCTCCCGTTGAGGTAAGCTCAAAGCCCTTTTTTTCATCAAAAGTCTTTTCTGCATCAAGCCCTTGTAAAAGAAATCCTTCTACCTCATTTGCGGCAAAAACGGTGTATCCATCCTTTTTATAAAGATCAGATAAATATGATTTAAGGACTCCCCGACTGTCCATATGGTAAGGAGATCCATCTTTGTCCTTTATCTCTCCCATAATAAGTACTTTCCCCGATCCAAACACATCGCTTGGAAGCCACCAATATGCAGACCAATCAATTTCAAGCCTCAAATCACTCTCTGCCTGTCGGGAAAATCCACGAATTGAAGAACCATCAAATGTAAGATTGTTATATGAATGCAGAAAAAACTTTTTATCATAATCAAGCATGTGAAATCTCCCCTCAATGTCAGAGAATCCTATGGTGACGGCTTTTATTCTTTTCTCTTTCCTGAGGTATGATGTATAAAACATTTCAAGTTCCTTTGCTGGAATTCTATCTTTCCGTTTTTGTTTTGCGCCAAGATTTAATTCTTCAAGTGTGTCGTAAGGAATTTCCAAAAAGGTTCGAAGAGCTATTGCATCCATAATTTAATATATAAATGAATAAATTAATAGTTAAAATTTAATAAATTAATATAA
>JAPLYQ010000132.1 GCA_026395475.1 Candidatus Roizmanbacteria bacterium
TAAGATATTGAATAATTACATATTTTGAGTATCTTTGATATCCTCCAAAATTTTCATCTCCTCCATCTCCATTTAGTGCAACTGTGACTTCTCTTTTTGTTTCTTTACATAGAAACCATGTAGGAATCATTGCTGGATCTGCATATGGCTCTTCGAAGAAATATGAAATATGAGGGAGTTCTCCCAATGATTGTGAATTAATGATTATCTCATGATGAACTGTATTATATTTACTTGCAACTAATCGAGCATATGGGAGTTCATTGTATTCTGGAGCCTCAAAACCTATTGAAAATGTTTTAACAGGCTGATTTAATTGTTCGCTCATAAGAGCGACTATAAGTGATGAATCTATTCCCCCAGAAAGATGAGCTCCGAGGGGAACATCACTTCTCAAGCGCATTTTAACTGAGTTTTTTAATTCATCTAAAACATATTTTTTCGATTCATTTTCAGAAAGTGTTAATTTTGGAAAAAAACGCGGCTTCCAATATCTTTTTTTCAAAATGTTTCCATCCTTTTTTACAATAAGATAGTGAGCGGGTTCGAGTTTATATATATTTTTAAACCCTGTTCTGGGCGATGGGACATATTGATAAGTGAGAAATTCGTCAACAGCGATAGGATCAATTTCTTTAGAAATTGAGGGATCTTTCAATATCGCCTTCAATTCTGAACTAAAAATAAAGTAATTATTGTCGGCATAATATTTAAGGGGTTTTTTTCCAAGGTGATCTCTCGCGATGAATAATTCACCACTATCAGAGTTCCATATTGCAAAAGCAAACATGCCGCGGAGCTCATTTAAACAAGAAGGGCCCATTTTTTCAAATAATTGCAATACCACCTCAGTATCGGTATTAGAATGAAAATGATGTTTTTTTAGGAGAGTTTTTCTTAGCTCTAAATAATTAAAAATTTCGCCATTAAAAACAATCCGTAGATTCTTTTTTTTGTTAGACATTGGCATGTGTCCTGCGTTGGATAAGTCAATAATAGATAGTCTCTTTGAACCTAGAAATATACATTTGTCTTCGTATATCCCTGAGTCGTCTGGGCCACGGTGAGTAAGAGTATCTAAGCAGTCGATTAGCATCGGAGACTCATTTATTTTCTTATGAAAATACATTTTTCCAAAAATTCCGCACATACTTTTTTGAGGTTAAATGCCAAATTATAGTATAGAATATCGTATATGGCGAATGTTGTTGTAACAGGAGGAGCCGGATTTATAGGGAGTAATCTAGTCGACAAATTGATAGCACAAAAGCACAAAGTATCAATAATCGATAACTTATCTACCGGTCATAAGAAAAATATTAATCCTTTTGCCTCTTTTATTAATGTAGATGTTAGAAATTTTCCAGAAATTCTCAAAAGCATTAATAATATTGATTACATATTCCACTTAGCAGCTCTTCCGCGAATACAAAGATCTATTTTAAATCCCATTGAGACAAGCGAGGTTAATGTCCAAGGAACTCTTAACATTCTTGAAGCTGCACGATTAAAAAAAACAAAAAAAGTGATTTTTGCATCTTCTAGTTCTGTATATGGTAATCAAAGTTATTTTCCTCTCACCGAAGACATGACTCCACAACCACTCTCGCCATATTCATTACAAAAACTTATTGGAGAAAAGTATTGTCAGCTTTATAGTAAGCTTTACAACCTTGAGACGGTGTGTTTAAGATTTTTTAGTGTATACGGTCCTAGACAGAATGAAAAAGAATTATATGCAACCGTGATAGCAAAATTTCAATATCTCAAAAAGAGGAATAAACCATTACTTATAACTGGTAATGGGGAACAAACACGTGACTTCACTCATGTTGATGATATAGTTGAAGCGTGTATCTCAGTCTTAAATCCAACCACTCAAGCAAATGGTGAAGTTTATAATGTATGTTCTTCAAAGTCATATTCAGTCAATAATCTGGCAAAAATGATGGGTGGCAACGCTATCTTCTTGCCTCATAAAGAAGGAGAAATACAAAATATGGTTGGTGATTATGGTTTACTAAATAAAAAGACTGGATGGAAGCCAAATCATTATCTCGAAGACTACTTGAAGGTTATTTATAAATAAGTTTTATTTAAATCAATCATTGCATATAGATGAAAATACTTATTTTTGTAAAAAGTTTAGATGGGGGGACTGGCACATTCGTTGAGGGGATATTAAGGCTGAATAAATATAAGAATATGGTGCCGATTGGTGTTTTGGCACTTGAAGAACCAACATACAGAAAAATTCCATACGATGCTCAATTTATTCATAGTAAAAATTACTACTCACAAAACTATGGTTTTACCTTACCATCGATAGTTTCATTTATAAAAGAATGCATAGTCGTTAAGAACACAATTGGCGAAATTAATCCGCAAATTATATTAGCTGTTGATGTTCAATGTAATATTCTAGCTCTTTTGTATCAACTATTATTTTATCCACACCTTAAAGTCATTGCGTCAACCCATATTCAATTAAGTGCGACTTTACAACACAAAGCATCAATCCTATTGAATACAGTGCTAAGAAAGCTAATTACATTTTTATATAATCGAGCCGATGCAATCGTTGTTGTGTCAAATGGTGTAAAAACCGATCTCATTTCACATTTTCGCATAAAGAGAAAAATCACCGTTATTCATAATGGAGTGCTATTAATGAAGGTGAGGGCTATTCATAGGGAAAATATAAAAAATAGGATACTTTCTATTGGGAGATTAGTTCCTCAAAAAGACTTTATAACCTTAATTTATGCATTTGCAGAATTAATTGAGGATATCCCAGATGCCCAACTTACGATCGTAGGAGATGGGATTCAAAAAAAGATATTAATCAGTCTTGTTAAATATCTAAAATTAGGAAAAAAAGTTGTCTTTAAGGGGTGGAAGCATATAAACTCAAAATATTTTAATAACACAGATATTTTTATACTATCATCATTCCGTGAAGGTTTTCCATATGTTCTTCTTGAAGCAATGAATGCTGGTGTACCCATCATTTCTACCGATTCACCTTTTGGTCCAAAAGAGCTTTTAGAAAATGATAAATATGGAATAGTGATACCGATGAAGGATATTACAAAAATGAGCTCTGCAATGAAATTTTTGTTCAACAATAAAAAAGCATATGAATACTATGCAAAAAAAGCCACACTTAGGGCTCGTACTTTTGCACTTCGATTTATGCTTAATAAGTATAAAAAACTCATTACTGAGATTGATTAGGTATATATCATTAAATATTAGTTATGAGTTCCTTATATTGACTACCTATTTTTTTTATTGAATATGATTTAGCACGTTCAAGAGATCTTTTTTCATATGTTGATAGGGCATTTTTATCTTGCATAAACTGATCAATATCTTTGGCAACGCGCCTTAAGAGCGAATGGTTTTGATTCAAAATAGGCATAAGCACTCCGTACATTGAATAATGTAGAGAAATCGTTTTATCCTTATATGTGTTTATATTGGCAAGTATCTCACGTGGGCCATATTTACAATCAGTACTTATCACAGGGACTCCGCATGCTAACGCTTCTATAAGAACATTTCCAAAGCCCTCATATAACGAAGGAAGAATAAATATTTTTGAGTTATATATATATTTATATACATTTTTTGTTTCATGACCTAAAAAAATTACATCATTTTGCAAATGATGTTGCCTAACTAAATTACTAAGAGGTTTTAATAAACTTCCTTTTCCTAAAATGCATAACTTAAGGTATTTATTGTGAGCCAATGCTTTTAGTTCTTTAAAAAGAATTATGAGGCTATAGTGGTTTTTTTGAGCCTCTAATCGGCCAATTGTTAATACCACCTCATATTTTTTGAATAAATATGAGTGTTCCCTAGGCAGTTGATACTTTATATCTGATTTGATTCGAGGAAGATCAAGCCCATGCGTAATAGTTACCAATTTATTAGTATTAATTTTATAACCATCTTTAATCAATTGAGCAAGCCCATATGAGACACAGACAATTTGCGAACATTGAGAGAATACACATTTAATCAATATGGTGTGAATTTTTTTCAATGTCCATGACATATTGGCCATTTCGAGGGTAAGATTATTTTCGACGATAAGCACGCTTTTTATATGAAAATATTTTGCAAAAACAACCGATACATAATAAGGCAAGTAATGAGGGACGCCAAAAAGAACAGAGTATTGACCATTTTTAATTATTGACCCAAGCTTAATTAATGCAAATATGAAAAAAAAAGGAAGAAATAAAAAAGGAATTTTAGACTTTTGATTCGTCAAACTTACTATATTTTTTATTTCAGGATACGCGTCTTTATAGTCGTTGATATTTTTAAACATAATAATATCCGCTTCGACACCTACAGTTTTCAAATTCTTTACAAGAAGAATAATATTCTTTTCTGCACCTCCACCAGATAATGAATATGTTATAAATGCGACTTTATTTTTAATCATTATTTAATTTTATGTTTTCAATTATTCCGCGAAAAAACCAAAACGGGATGAAAAATGAGAAGTACATCCAAGGATTAAAAAATGCAAAGATAAAATATCCCCAAAAAATTGAAATATATATTTTTATATCCATAAACCCTTTTTTTAATATAAAGGGTATATCTGTAAATATGAAATAGGATAACAGCCCTACAAAAGATAAAAGACCTATTATCCCCGTTGTAGCAAATAGACCAAAAAAAATATTATGTGGATCATCAATAACAATAAATTTTTTATTCATACCTCCTCCTGCTGGGGAATATTGATTAGCAATCTTTTCAGCATTAGAAAGATTGTCGTAGTAATTTCCCAGCCCAACTCCACTTACAATATGCTCTTTTCCCATTTGAAAGGCACTCATCAGATATGAAATTCTACTATTTTGGATAATAACCTCATTAGGTTTATCTTCAACAAGAAAACGATCGTAGACATTTTGACCAACTATTACCAAAGTGATTGCACTGCTAATTGTAAATATTAAAATGAGAAGGGCTCCCAAAGCTAGAGTATATTTTCTCAATGTCTTGAATATAAAAAATGACATTAATATGGAATATAAACATATTATAAATTTTGTTCTCCAACTTGAAAGAATAACTAGGAATAAAATAGCAATCAACATAAGGGCATATGTAAATTTCAAAAAAATATTCTTTGTTGTCATAGCAGCATTAAGCAACATTGGAATAAGAGCTTCATCCATAGTGTCTCCAAAATATCGCCTACGAGACGACTGATATTCGACAAACTGCATAGCGGTAATATTAAGAAATGGTCTAAAAATATCGATGATATGTTGAGCAAATATATAAATATATTGATAGAATAGACCTCCTACACTTGAAATCAAAAATACTCCTATAAGAATATGGAAATCATCTTTTTGTACGTTAAGGATAGTAAAGAAGAGTAATAAGCTTAAAACAAGGTCCTTGTAAACATTCAAGAATGAACCCAAGTTTATAACATGCATTATTGAAGCGCTTTGAGAGGCAAAGTATATTACTAATAATAAGTGAAGTGTGTATTTACGCTTAAATATATTACTTTTGTTTCTATTAAGAAAAAATAATATGAAAAAGGACACAATAATACATAATCGAATAATATTAAAACTGTTGCTTTTTTCTAAGCTAGGGATAAAATAGAAGGGAGGAAGCTTCATTAATACTATTGCCACTGTTAAGAGTAGCAAATATACCCTCCTTTTAATTTTATAGAGCATTTTGAACATGAGCAATAATTTTAAAAAGTTGTTTATAATGTGAATTTGTATCCAAATATGCACTTGAAGCTCTCCTTATTATACTTTTCTTAATATGAAAACGACCTGAGTTTAGTTTATATAAGATATTTTTTAGGTCGTTTACGTCTTTATATTTGTACCCATTTCTTCCATCGTTAATTAAACTTGAAAAAGTCCCCAGATTAGGAGCAATGACTGGTGTTCCAACCGAGAATGATTCTAGCGCTACATTTGGTAAAACATCAAACCACAACGAAGGCATAATTAATGCTAATGAATTTTCAAGATAATGCATAACCCTCCTCCTTAAAAGACTTCCTTTATACGTGACGTTTGAACAATTTTTTATTAATGAAGATACTTCATTTTTTAATGGACCATTGCCTAAAATAATTAAATGGATATTTTCAAACCTTTTTAATTTAAAAATTTCAATAAGTTTTTTAATTCCTTTTTCCTCAGATAACCTTCCTGCATAAAGAAAATAGTGAAACTTTGTATCTTTTTCAACTTTCTCATAATTTGATAATGGGAAAGCAAAAGTCTTGATTACTCGTGATTTACTTTCAGGGATATAAAAATATTTTTTTATGTATTTTTCTATGAAGTTAGAAGGAAAAATATATATATTTACATTTTGAAAACTTTTAATAATATATTTGTGAAAATATATAGAAAGTGCAAAGAGTAGTGATGAAACACGGGATTGATTATAACACCCAAAAAGCACAGAATAATACGGTATTTTTTTTGATACACACAACTCACAAACTTTGCTATTTCTATACAGGTTGGTCTTAGGACACACAAGGCGGTAATTAGAAATACGTTGAATAATAGGAATTCCTTGCTTTTTTAGGGCCCAGTATACAGTTGGACCAATAAGGGGGAATATGTTTTGTACCAATGCGACATCTGGATGCTTTTTTTGTACTAAATCTTTTATGTCCTTCATTATAGAAGGGTTCCAAAATAGATAGAAAACAATTAAAAATTTATCTTTTATACTAGCCTTTTTTGTGTCTTTACTATATTGGATTATTGTGTGCCCTTCAGCCCTGAGTAGTTTCGAAATATTTTGAACGTAGGTTTCTTCGCCTCCAAGATAACGATATTTGTTATGAATAAGAAGAATTTTCATGGCCTATATTGTATCATTATCCAATGAATATGAAATTGTTAGTTTGGCATGGGACAAATTATATTAAAAAAGTATTGTATTCAGTAATTCCATTAAAGATCTTTATTCCTATTCCTTCAAATATCTATATTGTTCCGAGTAAAAGATGTAATGCGAAGTGTATTATGTGTTTAAATTGGCGTGAAAAAAATCCAAAAGAATTATCACTAAAAATATGGAAGAAGACCATAGATGAACTGGCCCGTATTGCCCCATATTCAAAGGTAAACATCTCTGGGGGGGAGATACTTCTACCCGGGCTTCTTCGAGAAATAGCATTTTATGCGGTAAAAAAACTTCCCTATACAGGAATTGTTACAAATGGGTTTCTATTAGATAAAAAAATGGTAAAAAAAGTGGTTGCAGCGGGTTTTAGCAATGTTAACATATCGGTTGATGGAAATACAGAAAAAACGGTTAATATGATTCGGGGGCGAGAATATGCATTTAAAACAAGCTTATTAGCAATGGAACTTTTAACAAAAGAGATAAAAAAATCCAAATCACATACAAAAGTAATTATTAAACCAATAGTAATGGGATTAAATTTTCATGAGTTACCTGATCTCGTGTGCAAAGCTAAAAAAATAGGACTACAAGGTGTATATTTTCAACCAATTGAGCCTATCTACAATAGTAAACAAACATTTGAGGAATTAAAAAAGAGCGCACTTTGGATTCAACAGAAAGATAAAGTTAAAGCTTTAGATATAATCAATAAACTAATCAAGATGAAAAAGGAAGGATATCCGATCATTAATGAAGTTAGTAATCTAGAAGAACTAAAAGATTATTTTGAGCTGAGAGAAAGAGATCAAAAAGTACAGTTAAAGCACTGTGAAATTGATTTAGCAAATCTCTTTCTCCTTTTTAATGGTGATATAACATTTTGTGGCTCGTTTCCCGCAATAGGGAATATAAGGAGGACTCAGATACAAGACACATTGACATCTCCATTCGCACAACTACTCAGAAGAAGAATTCGAAACTGTGGGAAAATAGACGTTTGTAAGTCTACTTGTAAGATAAATAAAAGTATCTTTCAACAAGCAAGATTGTTTTTTATGTTAAATCGATAGGAGTTTATTTCATGAAAAAAAAAATATTTCTTGTACTTATTATCTTTGAGTTTTCTATTGTCATTTTTTTGTTTATTCTAATCTTCTTTAAAAAAAATATCTTATCAAAGAGATTAATAAATCCCATTAATTCAAGATCGATACAAAAAAAACCTACAGAGAAATTGAAGCACTTTTGGGAGCCTACATCTAACGCAATTGAAGAAGTACATAATCAATGGCTTTCATATACCCCAAAATATACGATAAACAACGATGCATTAAATGAAAGGTTTAATTATGATTCCCCTAAAAAAGAAAAAGGAACATTTCGCATAATTACTCTTGGTGATTCATTCACATTTGGTGAGAATGTGGATACTAAAGATAACTGGACAGAAGTATTGGAAGATCTTTTAAATAAGGGTATGATATGCTCAAAAATAAAGAAATTTGAGGTTATAAATTTAGGTGTTTCAGGATATGACACAGCCTATGAGGTTGAGAGATATAAGATACGTGGGGCAAAATACAAACCTGATATAGTCATTATGATGGTGATAGATTTTATGAGAATGACCGACTATAGAATAGATAATTGTAAAATATCACCACTCAAAGTAAAAGAACTGAGGGAAAAATGGCTAGACATTCCAACAGAAAATGAAGATAAAAAATTGGAAGATAATACAAGAATTTCTTATCAGTACCCGCACTATGAAAGATTGTTTCAACTTTTCCAAGGTCCATTACTAATTGTTGATCATGAAAAAAATGCAAAGGCTAAAATTTTTTTTGACACATTGAAAAAAAAATCGTCAAAAGTAATATATTCGAAAACCTCCTTTCCTATTTTTGAGAAAGAGAAAATATTACTAGATGGGCATCCCAACGTTGATGGACATAAGGCACTAGCAAAAGATATTCTTGAATCTATCTTAAAAAATAATCTTATTTCGTGTAATTAAAAGGCCAATAAATTTGAGATAGGATTTGTGAAGCTATTAAAGCAGAAAAATTCTTATTTTTTTACATAAAAAGATCCAAGATATAAGAGATGCATTTTGGTTTTCAAAAAGTCATCCACAGCATGTTCTGGATTTTCTACAA
>JAPLYQ010000017.1 GCA_026395475.1 Candidatus Roizmanbacteria bacterium
TAGATAAAAATATAAAATGGGTTTGAAGTTTTTGTTTTTTATATTACACTTATTTTGAATTTGAATTCAAATCATTAATTTTCTTATGAAAACACATCCAGAATATCAATATCTCAACCTTTTAAAAGACATTTTAGATAATGGTGTACGAAAAGTAGATAGAGGAACAGGGGATGCGTCTTACAGTGTATTTGGAAGGCAACTTCGATTTGATCTTTCTGAAGGATTTCCGCTTCTCACGACAAAAAAAGTGTATTGGAAGGGTGTACTTCATGAACTCTATTGGTTTCTTTCTGGACAATCAAATATTGAATACTTAGTGAAGAATAAAGTGCATATATGGGATGATTATCCATATAAAATATACGTTGAAAAAAAAGGTGGAAACCTAAGTAAAGAAGAGTTTATTGCGCGCATTGAATCAGACACAAAATTTGCTAAAAAATGGGGGAATCTTCCAAAAATATATGGAGAACTATGGAGGAGATGGCCTACTAGAACAGGAAGAACTGTAGATCAATTGAAATGGGTGATACAAGAGATAAAAGATGACCCGAATGCTCACAATCTTATCGTGAATTCATGGAATCCGGAATATTTATACACAATGGCAGTTAAAAAGGATGCTTCTCGATTTCCTATATGTCACAACATGTATCAGGTAAATATTATTGATGGGAAATTATCATTACAGCTCTATCAACGAAGTGCAGATATATTTCTTGGAGTGCCATTTAATATTGCATCCTATGCATTACTCACATTACTACTTGCAAAAATAACAGGATATGAACCAGGAGAATTTATCCATACATTTGGAGATGTCCACATCTATGAAATTCATCTGGATCAAGTAAAAGAACAGCTAAAACGAAAGCCACTTCCATTTCCTACCATTTCATTTAATCACACGTTTAAAACCGCAGATGAATTTCAAACTGAGTATGTCAATTTAAATAATTATGAGTTTCACCCACCAATCAAAGCTACACTTTCAGTGTCTGGTGGCTATTTTGAAAAAAAGAAATAATGATAATCTCACTTATTGCTGTTATGTCTGAGAATAGGGTAATAGGGAATAAAAATAGAATTCCATGGCATATTAAAGATGACTTGCTTCATTTCAAATATCTAACACTTCACCATACAGTTATCATGGGGCGCACAACATTTGATTCAATTCTCGCATACTACAAAAAAAGTGGGAGACCAATTCCAGAGAGAAGACATATTATTGTTAGTCGAGACAAAAACTACACAACAGATGTACCTAACTGTTATGTGGTAAATTCGGTTGATGAAGCGCTAAAGGTTGGAGTTGAAAAAGAAAAAGAAGCGGTAGGGGATGGGGGAGAGGTGTTTGTGTCCGGCGGAGCGTCCATATTTGAACAAACAATAGAAAAAGCAGACAAACTTCATCTTACCCTTGTTCATGGGATGTTTGAAGGGGATACGTATTTCCCAGATTACAGCAACTTTAAAAAAGTAGTAGGGAAGGAAGATAAAAAAACCGCTGAAGGTCTCTCCTACACGTTTTTAGACTTAGAAAAATGAAGAAACCTACCTCACTCGAAGAAGCATTTAGCCTCATAACACAAGAAATGTTAGAGGTATTTATAAAAAAGCATAAAGACTACGGGAAAGGAAACATTTTAGATACAGGGGAGCTGGGAATCGTTTTTCGAGAAAGTGATAAACTCAATAGGCTTAAAAATATTTTAACAACAGGGAAGAAGCCAAAAAATGAAGGAGTTGATGATAGCTGGACAGATATTGGGGTATATGCAGTGATTGCTCTCATGTTTCGAAAAAAATGGTTTCAAAAATTGGAATTAAAGAAAAAGTAAAAACAGAATATGAAGACAAACATTGCGCAAGAGTATTGGTATGATTTGCCAGAAGAATTAATTGCCCAGGAACCTGTCAATCCACGTGATTCAAGTAAATTATTAGTATATAACACAGAGACAAACGAAGTAATTATTGATAAATTCTCACAATTAGTTACCTATCTTCCCCCTTCTACCGCTCTTACCTTAAACGACGCGAAGGTGATACCGGCGAGGGTAACTCTTTTTAAAGAATCAGGAGGGAAAATTGTTGTTTTATTTCTTGTGAATGAGTGGATTAGTACGAAACAAGGCCCTATTCCCTGCTTCCTAGACCGCAAGGGGACAGTGGGGGACAAACTCTTTTTTCCTGATAAGAGCTTCTGTACAATCCAGAAGCAAGAAGAAGGACTTTTTTATGTTGAATGGGATGGTTCAGCTGACGCCCTGCTTCACAAACTTGATCTGTATGGGGTGATGCCAGTACCTCCCTATATCAAAAACTCTCCATTGTCACGAGATGAACTCCTTGAGAAATATCAAACAGTATTTGCGAAAAAAAGAGGGTCAAGCGCTGCACCAACAGCTTCACTTCACTTTACTCCAGGGGTTTTTCAGAGTCTTGAAAAAGCGGGAATTAAAAAACAATATATAACTCTCCATGTGGGATTAGGTACCTTTGCTCCCCTCACTGAAGAAAACTTGCGCACAAAAACTCTCCATCATGAATGGTATGAAACACCAGATACTTTGCAATTAAATACAGACATCACTGCGGTTGGGACAACAGTTGCACGTACCTTGGAATCTATTGGTCGATATCCTGAGGGAGATGAAAGACGACTTCGCGGAGAAACAGATTTATTTATCCTCCCTCCGTACGAATTTAAGATAGTTAACCATCTAATCACTAATTTTCATCTTCCAAGCTCATCTCTTATGATGCTTGTAGATGCATTTTTAGACTATAAGAAAGCCCCAAAAAGAGTATTAGAGTTGTATGAATTTGCAAAGACGAACAAGTTTCGATTCTACTCATTTGGGGATGCAATGCTCATTCTGTAAGTAATTTCTCGCAATTCTCGAAAACATCCAACTCCTTCTTCAGATTCTGTCACTCGTAATTTCCCCCGTCAGTGCTCCAAAGCTGCCAATTGCCTGCTGGCCGAAAACTTTGTGCGTGCTTTTTGGGCGCCCTTCAATCGTGCCACCTGGATATCAGTATTTGTAATTCGAAGCAGTACGACAAACAAGTGACCTTTATGCCAGGGAGACTTTGAGGTGGGTGGGAAAAGCGACGCATAAGACGTCACTGTTGGCATACGCGAGAATTACAAATCTCCACAAAATGATAATAAACGGAGTATATATTATTTACCAATATTAATATGGAGCTTGAATTTTATCCTTCTCTAGGGTACTATCAGGATAGTGAATTAACTATTTATTAATTTCACATTTATATTTATGAGTACATCTAAAGCCCCAGATTACAAAGCTTCACTTAATCAGTTAGAGTCAATTTTTGACGAATATTTAGGGAAAAAGGCACCAGAAATGCCAGAAAATATTAAAGAAACACTTGTTTCTTTTGCTCCTTATCTTGCAATTATCAGTATCGTCATTTCACTCCCAGCAATTCTAGCAATCTTTAGTCTTGGAGCAGCACTTGGCCCTTTTTCCGCTCTTATGGGGAATTCATACATGATGTCATACGGCCCAGGATATTATGTGGGAGTAGTGGGACTTATTATTGCTGCAGTACTTGACGGACTTGCAATACAAGGACTTTTCAAACGATCAATGGGTGCATGGAGACTCATGTACTATTCATCACTCGTCTCATTTGTCGCATCAGTATTACAAGGAAATTTTAGTAGTGCAATAATTGGTGGACTTATCGGACTTTATATTATATTCCAAGTAAAGAATAAATATAAATAAGCTGAGTTTGAGATAAAAAATAATGAGACGCTGGGAAACCAGCGTCTTTTTTTATAAGATGCGTGTTTTGTATTTTATGCCTCTTCTCACCCAAAAAACTCGCACGATGAAAATTCGAGTGCTCAAACAGGTTTTGGGATTCGTCGTGGCATAAAATACTCCACAAATAGTTTATATGATTGTTGGCCAATTCTCATTTAAAGCACGCTTAGGGACAATCACAACCGATCATGGAGTGGTTCAAACCCCTGCGTTTGTGCCTGTGGGGACAAAAGGAACGATAAAAGGTCTTACTCAAGAGCAAATAAAAACTCTTACTATTCAACTTTCATTTGTGAACACCTATCACCTTGTCACACATCCTGGTGTTGAAGTATTACAAAAGGCTGGTGGCATTCATAGTCTTGCAAAATATTCTATTCCTCTTATGTCAGATTCAGGAGGATTCCAGGTATTTTCACTTGCTCAAAGACAAAAAGACCAACGAAAAGCACGAGTTCGAGGAGAAGAAGAACCACTAGTTGAAAAAATTGATGAAAATGGGGTGACATTTCGATCAGTGTATGATGGTCAGAAGATTATTTTTACTCCAGAGACTTCAATGGATTTTCAAGTCGCAATAGGAGCAGATATCAATATGGCGTTTGATGAATGTACTTACTATCCTGCAACACACGAATATACGGAAAAAGCAATGAATAGAACACATGAATGGTTAAAAAGATGTGTTTCTCATCGCACAATTGAGGCTAAAACAATTCAACCAACAAAAAATCAATACTTGTATGGCATTATCCAAGGTGGTACTTTTGAAGATTTGCGAAAGAAGTCTGCAGAGTTTGTTGTTGCTCAAAATACTCCCGGAATCGCAATTGGAGGAGTGTCAGTTGGAGAGACAAAAGAAGAAATGCGCAGTCAAGTGAAGTGGGTAGCTCCCTATCTGCCAAATGATCGTCCAGTTCATTTGCTTGGTGTTGGGCAGGTGGATGATATAGTAGATTTGGTAACACAAGGAATTGATACGTTTGATTGTGTGGAAC
>JAPLYQ010000086.1 GCA_026395475.1 Candidatus Roizmanbacteria bacterium
GGCTCAAAACTCCTTCTGAGATTCGGGAACTTGGAGGAGCCATATTTGCAGATCGACGATACAAAAATATTTTTGTATTTCATAATGGGGCAGATTCTTATTATAGTTCACGGGCATTTCGCGGTTTACTCAGGATTTAAATTACAGATAAAGAAGTAATTAAAAGTGATTCATTAACTATTTGCTATACTGAGTCTATGACAAAAAAGCCACTCATAAACGCACTTCTCGCAGCTGTATATATCGTTGTCGTTTCCTTTATTCTTTATTCCGGCACAGTTCTTAAATTTGGGAGTAACTCTGTTCTTGCACCTGTCGCTCTTATCTCCTTATTTACATTTTCTGCAGCAACAATGGGATATCTATTTCTTTATCAACCATTTGTTTTATATTTTGATGGAAAAAAGAAACAGGCACTAGACCTATTCTTGCAAACCCTCTTCATTTTTGGCGGAATAACTGGAGTTTTTTTTATCTATCTCTTCCTTATCTCAATGGGGAAGTGAGGAGGAAGTTAGAAAGAAATTTAGCCAATTGTCCCACTCATTGTAGAAAGTAATAAAGAAAATGTTTCTAAATCTTTTGTCTTTGTTGCGGGGGGGAGTAAATCTTTTGCTAAATTTTCTGCATCTTCCATTGATTCATCAGCAAGTTTATTTTTTCCTCCTTTTGCTAACGAGACAAAACTTACTCGGGCATCTTCAGTATACGGTTCTCTTTTTACCCAACCAATTTTTTCCATAGGAATAAGAAGACGAGTAATACCTGATGCTGTGAGTCCTAATTTTCCAGCTAGGTCTATTCTTCGCATTTTCTCTTCTTTTGATTGGCTTAAGTAAAAAAGAATCATAAATTCATTAAAACCTAAACCTCCTAGGTTATTGTCAAAACGACGGGTAAGCATGGACTGAGTTTTAGCTAGTAATAAAAAAAAGTTTAATTCCTGGCTGATAGAGTTATTCATATAAGGCATTATACTTGATTAATCAAGTATATATCAATAATAATATGCGAAATCAATTCGCATTATTTGAATCAATCTGGATATTAGATGTATAATGCCTACAGAAAATGTCTAATCGAACACTTATATACTTTACCGAATTTGTAAAAAAGACTCATAGGCTAAAACCGAAAGAGGCTGATATTTTGGCACTACGGATAAAAGGAAAAAAATTGAAACTGATTGGAAAAAAATATAACGTTTCATATGAGAGGATTCGACAAATTGAGAAAGAGTCATTAACAAAACTCATGAACAAAGCTTATCAAGAAAAACTTTTTTAGGAGCTGTCTTTGATATACTTAAACGGTAATGGATAGTCTCACGAGAAGAACATATGTAAGTGTAATAGGAACTCTCATTTTTGTTTGGATTTTTCTATTTATACCTGCATGGTCTCTTTCTTTTTGGCAGGCATGGATATACTGGGGAGCATTTTCGATTCCCGTAATTGTAATCTCACTTTATTTTCTTAAAAAAAATCCTGTCTTTATGGAAAGTCGTTTAAAAGCCGGGCCCACTGCTGAAAAAGAATTAGCACAAAAAATTATTCAGTTTTTTCTTTCATTATTCTTTATCGCATTACTTGTTATTCCAGGGTTTGATTATCGTCTTCATTGGTCTTTTGTTCCTATTCAGTTAGTAATAGGAGGAGACATATTAGTACTTTTAGGATTTTGGGCAGTGCACATGGTATTTAATGAAAATACTTTTGCATCTGCAACGATTCAAATTCATAACAAGCAAAAAGTTATTTCAACGGGTCTATACAAATATGTTCGACACCCCATGTATGCGGGTGCGGGAATACTAATTATTGGAACTCCACTAGCGCTTGGATCTTACTGGGCGTTTCTCCCTGTTTTAGGGATGGGGGTAGGAGTAGTCTTTAGATTGCTTCATGAAGAGAGATATTTGTTGCAGCATCTTCCAGGATATAAAAAGTATTGCGAGAAAGTTAAGCATCACCTCATACCATTTGTCTGGTAAAAAACTCCCCATAAAAAAATGCATGCGAGTGTTATTCCTAATATAGTAACTACGACTATTATGGTAATAATTGCAATGTATTTGTGAAATACATATCATGTGTTATGATGCGCCGAAAATATTCAGGATTTACACTTATTGAATTAATGATTTGTATGATGGTCCTGGCGGTCTTAGCACTTCTTATTGTAGCAACGTATTCTGAATCTTTAAAAAGAGGGAGAGATGGTCAGAGAAAAACAGACTTAACTAATATTGGCACCGCTTTTGAAGCATACTATTACGATAGTGGGAGGTATCCTCGTGTAGAGGAATTTAATGTGGACGGGATGTTATGTAATACAAGCGATGACTGCGCCCAGATCTATATGGAGAAAATTCCTAAAGATCCTTCTTCAAAACAATCCTATTATTACGAAACTGATGAGAATGGCACGCATTATATACTCTATAGCACTATTGAAAATAGAAACGACAATGGAAATGGCGTAAAACAAGAAGGGTATCCTGGAGACTGTAATCCCTCCCCATGTAGATATGCAAAAGCAAGCACAAATGTTGATACTACGTCCTATATAGCAAACAGTGTCCCAATGGTATCTGGCCTACTCAAGAAAGCAGCTCCAACATCATCACCGACTAGCATGATACTTCCTACCGTAATTGTTCAGACAATTACCCCAACCCCTAGTCCCGAAGTTTCTATGAATCAAGATTATTTTGACGTTACTTACGACGGGTTAAGCAGTAATATCTATTATCCGATGTTTAAATATCAAACTCTTGACGTAAGGTGTCCAAAAGGATATGGAGTGCGAGATATACGTGTTAAAAACAAAGACAACTCAAGAAAAGATGTTAAATTTATGGGCTGTAGTTTTAATGTGTGGGCTACTAATAATGAATATGGAGCCGCCTGTGAATTTGCTGCTGACTCACCATTTCACGGTGAGTTAATTATCACCTGTGATAAAGCGTATTTTAATATTATGTCATTTACGCCTTCACAAATATCAAACACTCCTACCAGTAGTCTACCTCGACTATTTCATCTTGGGGAGTGGTTTGGTCAAACGAGTGAAAAGATCAATGATCAACAACAAGGGGTATCGGTAGATTGCCCAACAGGGTATAAGGCGACAAATATCACATGTAGTACACATTTTATTAATTACACTTTATTTAATTTTCAATACCAAATTGAAGGGCTTGTATCAATGGACAATGATTCGGTGAGAACTGCCTCTTGTAAATACGATGCTAAAAATTCATTTACTATTTCACTATCTACGATTTGTGAAAAGCAGTAAGTTACTCTATTTTTGAAGCTGAAAAATAATTTAATAACGTTCCTGTGCTAAAATTGATGGTATGAAAACACTTCATTTTTCTATTCAAATAAATGCGCCGAAGAAAAAAGTTTGGGAGGTAATGTTGGGAGACAAAACATACCGTGAATGGACGACCATATTTATGCCAGGCTCACACTTTGTGGGCAATTGGAATAAAGATACAAAAATGCAATTTTTAGCACCGAATGAGGATGGAAAAATGGGTGGAATGACAAGCGAAGTTGCCGATAGTATTCCTTATGAGCTCATCTCAATTAAACATGTGGGACTAGTGACTGACGGAGTAGAAGATACAACAAGTAGTGAAGCTAAAAAATGGGTGGGTTATGAGAAATACAGATTTATGGATGTGGTAGGGAAGACGGAATTAATGATAGAAGTAGATACAACCCATGACTTTGTTTCCTTTATGAAAGATACGTGGCCAAAAGCATTACAGACCATTAAAGAATTAGCTGAAAAATAATTTTTGATTTTATTGAATGAGCATACTTAAAGAGAAAATACATACAATCGACGTGTATATACGCACGTTTCCAAAAGAAACACAGATGATCCTAGAAAGATTGAGGAAAACGATTAAAGAAATTGTTCCATCTGCAGAAGAAGCAATTGCTTATGGAATCCCTACGTTCAAATTAAAAGGAAACCTTGTTCATTTTGCGGCCTACAAAAATCATATTGGATTCTACCCAACACCTTCAGGGATTAATGCTTTTAAAAGTGAATTATCAAAATATAAACTAACAAAAGGGACAATTCAATTTCCAATTAGTGAACCTTTGCCAATTGACTTAATAGAAAGAATAGTTAAATTTCGAGCAAAAGAAAATTTAGAAAGGAATAATTAAGTTATACTATAACTATGAATAAAGATAATTCAGAAGAAAAACCATCAGTAGAATGTTGCAAAAATAAAAATATATTTAAACACCACCACGGAAAAAGTGCAGGCAACCCAATATATGGACTTGGAGTCATCGGTGCACTTTTTTACTTTTTGAAAGGTGCCACAACTTTTAGTGCAGTTATGATGGGAATTGGAAAATCGGTCTTTTGGCCTGCAATTCTTATGTTTAAGCTTCTGACCTATTTAAAAATGTAATTTAAATATGTTGAATTTTGCACTTATTATTGGTTTTTTAACTACAGTTCTTTCTATATTGGTAAAAGTTGTAGGATTTCCAGACCAGATACGTAAAAACTATAAAAGGAAATCAACTGAAGGAGTTTCAACATCTTTTTATATTTTATCTTTCCTCGTTTATTTATTATGGACGCTCCATGGTATTTTGCAGAAAGACATGGTTATTGTTTTTGGGCAAGGACTGGGGATTATTACTACCGGGGCTGTTGTCTATCAAATCTTTCTTTATAGAAGAAAAAAATAAATTTTAAAGCATCCACTTGACCTTCATCTTTGAGCGGGTGTAATATGAAAAGTATATGGATACACACACTATTAAATGGTTAACAAAGATCAACTGGGGAAAGGTATTTATTGTTGGTATTATCTATACGGTAGTTGCAACTCTCATTCATCAACTTGAAGCGATGATTTCTTTAAAATACTACATGATGCCTGAGTATTTTGCAGTTTGGAGCAGAACCATGATGCCAATAGCTGGTCCACCCCCAATGGATTTTTTTGTTAAGTCGACAATTATGACAATAACAAGTGGCATTTCTTTGGCTTTGGTTTATTGTTATATCCGAGATATGCTCCCAAAAAATATCAAAGAAAGAGTTTTGTTATTTGCCGATCTATTAGCTGGGTTGCAATTTATTTTCTTTATTCTTCCCGTATATTTGTTATTTAATTTGCCAATAGGACTACTTATTAACTGGTTTATATCTGGATTTTTGATTCTTGTCATCACATCATATTTGTGCGTTAAGATTTTGAAGTAAGGCATCCTCACAAGGAAGTATTACTTTATGTGTTTAAGCTTGAACAACCGTGTCATTAAGAAGATACTAAGCAACCAGATGGCGCCGGCAACATAGCCTCCAAGGACGTCTGTTGGGTAATGTACTCCTAAATATACTCGACTTATTCCTATTAACATAATAAGAAGAAAGGAAAGGATAGTAAAGTAAATAGATAATTTTTTATTTTTTGTTATATAAAAAATGAAGTAGGCAAGAGTAGTATAAAAAACAATAGAATTCATTGCATGCCCAGAAGGAAAACTATAATCTTTTTCAACTATGAGAGGGTGAAATTGAGGGCGCATACGATGAAAATATATTTTCAATAGTATATTTGTTATCCAAGCACCACCAGCAATGAGTGCAAATTGAATCGCATCCTTCTCATATTTATTTGAATAAAGAATCATTACAACTATTACTCCAAGTCCTAGCATCGTTTGTCCCCCAAAGTTGGTAATAAAAATCATGAAGGAAGTCAAAAAAGGAGAACGTAAGTGATAAATAAACTGAAGGATATGTAAGTCAGAAATAAGCATTTCATTTCCCATGAATATTATTCAAGAATTTTTATGTAGAAAAGTTTATTGTCATATATTGTGTAATTATCACCCTCTGTTTTTTTGGCATAAACCTCTACTTTTTTGCCAATATATTTAGTCTTATCGAGACTATTAAAATTAATACCAATCAACTCACCCCTTATTTCAGGTGGAGCACCTGGCCAGCGCAAACCTCCTGCTAATCCAACTACCCATTTATCGCCAACCTTTATTCTACAAATACCATCTGATGCACATGAATTATCTATCTCAGTAATAATACCGCTAAAAGTAACTCCATTTTGAGCAATATTAGGAACTGTCTGAGTAGTAGGGGACAATGTATTGGTATTTGTTTGTTTTTTACCAATTTGATAACCAACAATACCTGATCCAAGAACGGTAATTATTCCCACAATAATATAAGGAAGGAATGGAGTCCAATATTGTGGTTGCATCACTGGAGGTTGTATTATTTGTTGCGTGGTGTCATTGTATGTTTCAATCGGTAATTCATTTTCCATGTACTAAGTGTACCAAGGAGAAGAAATCATAACAACGCAATGCAACTTGATATAATTTTTGCATGGACACTAAATTAGTTAGTCTTGGAGAAGTAACGGCAACAGAAATTATTACTGATGAAATACTTATCAAAACAGCCCAAGACGCGCTTGATATCATGGCAAGTAGTCCCTCAAGGCATATTATTGTTCATGAGTATAATTTTGGAAAAGACTTCTTTGATTTAAGTACAAGGATTGCCGGAGAGATATTGCAAAAATTTACAAACTACCAGGTGAGATTGGCGATAGTGGGAGACTACAGCAAATTTAAAAGTAAAAGCTTACAAGATTTTATTTATGAAAGTAATAAAAATGGTGAATATTTATTTGTTAATACCGTAGAGCAAGCCATCACAATATGGAAGAAAAACATGCAATAAAATACATCGTACTTTTATGATTAAACAGAAACAGGAAAGATATATTGGAATAGATATTCTCCCAATGATTATTGGGATGAAGTAGTAGCAGGAAGAATACCCTGGTTTTTATAGTTAGGCAACAAATGTAAAGCTCCTGATGACTCTGTCATTGCATTGCGATAGGTATCAAAGTCAGGAATTTCGAATGTAACAAGATTATTTAAAAAAGCATTTTTCCAACCTTCTGGATTGTGAGTTTGGGATGTTCTTTCATTTAATAGCATATTAAAATGAATTGCTCTCTTGTCTTGTGATTGTGGGTCACTATATCTGTACCAATCCATCGATTGCCAATTACGAAAAAAATTATTAAAAATTAACGGCGCCATCTTTTCATATTTGTGTTTTGTTTCTGGGTCGCCAGTTGTTAGCATCATTCTTGCCTTATGTATGAGATCTAAATTTCCTGTTATGTATTCATCTGGAATAAATAATGGGACATAGGGCCAGCCATCATTTATAGATTTTATTCTGTCGATAGCGGAGACGCCTTTAATATCCATTTCAGGTGAAGTAAATTGAATATTCCAAACTTTGTTGGAGGTTATTGAGTCAGCTGTAACAATGACCATATCATAGTCAGATTCATCAGTCGAATTCCATACAAAGTCTCCCCAGGGAACAATAACACATTTGCTCGTATCAATACCTCCCGACGATAGAAAAGTAGTAACTTTGTCTGGAAAAATCTTTCTTCGTTCTCTTGTTTCTACATTCAATAGGGGATGTTCAAGAGTCTGAGTTACAAATTTTTGTACATTTTGTAATGCTCTTCCTATTTCCATTTTTGATAAAAATTCTGCGACCATATAGAGATAGTTAGTTAATTATAGCCTTACAACAGTCTTTTGTCTTCTGATACTGAAAGTTGGGGAAAATATTAACAGTTACATTAATCTAAATTAAAGATTTTCAGAGTGGCTATATGTCATAAAAACTTATATACTAAGCTTCAGTTTAAATTCAAATTATGGATGATATAGCTAAAAGGTTTGCCCAGATGAGGACAGAATTATATGCAGATAGTCAGTTGACTCTCCAAAGGCTGATTGAACTTCAACAAGAAACAAAAGAAGCATTTAATAAAAAACTTTCTCAGTTACTTGAAAGTAAGGGATACCTAAAAAAAATTGCTGTACCTAAAAAATATATAAAGCTTTGGGAACATCATAATATACGAATTCAAATTCCTCTTAATTGGCGCTACGTATTAAGTGCACCCTTTATTTATGGCATGCTTATTCCTTCCGTTATTTTTCATATTTCTATAGAAATATATCAACAAGTTTGCTTTCGTCTATATGGAATACCACTTGTGAATTATCGTGAATATTTTATTAATGATAGACAATTATTATCTTGGCTTAATCCATGGGAAAAAATAAATTGCATATATTGTAGTTATGTAAATAACCTTTTACGGTATAGCGCAGAAATAGGGGGGCGTACTGAAAGATATTGGTGCCCAATAAAATATTATCGACGTGTTGCGAAACAACATTCTCAGTATTCAAAATTTATTGGCGATGACAAACCAGACCTTCAAAAAATGAGAAAACAATGGGAAGAATTACGAGATTTTTCTGACCTCTCTTAATCGAATTATTTTTTTAATAATTTTAAATAGCACTGCAAATAGTTTTGAGCTATAATCTCCTGAGAGAATTTTAATCGTGCAAAGGCAGAACACTGAGTGCTATCAATTTTTTGTACATAATTCAATCTTTTGATTGCTTCATCAACCGAATTTACAATAATTCCCATCTGTTTATTATAAATAAGTTCAGAGAATGCACCTCTATTTGTAGCAATAACAGGTACTCCACAGGCAAGACTATCAAGAGCTGAAAGACCAAATGGCTCATCCCACTCCACAAAGCACAAGGTGGCAATAGCATTCTGTAATAATATAACCAATTGGGCAATGGGTAGATTGCCAAGAAAAGTAATAAGTTTGTTATCAACATGAGGCTTCACTAATGTGTCAAAAAATTGTTGGTCTGTAATAATTCCCGCTATTTTTAAGGGGATATTTGTCTGTTGTGCAAACTTTATAGCAGATAAAATTCCTTTATCTTTTACAATTCTTCCACTAAATACAAAATAATCGCCCTTTCTATTTTTTACCTTGTATTTTGCAAAATCGATACCATTATAAACATTACCAATATAGTTTAGATTTGGCATATATTTCCTCTCTGCAAAAGATATAGAGATAAAATTTTCTTTTTGGCATTGCAAATAATATAGGGCATTTACTTTCTCACAGGCACTTCCATGGAGGGTGGTAACCATTGGAGTTTTTATTGTTTTAGCAAAAAGTACAGGATGTATATTAAAATGATTATGAATAAGGTCGAATTGCGTTGATTTAGATATCACATATGCTATATGTTTTTGAGAAAATGATGAGTGGAATTTTTGATCAATCTCGTTCAATGGTGTCTCCACAATATAATCTAGTTTTGCAGAAGTTGTGGTTTGCTTAGAAGCAAACAAGGTGACATCAATTCCAAGTTTAACTAATGATTCCGCAAGATTATACACTACAAGTTCCCATGGTCCGTATCCAATAGGAGGGATGGAGTGAGTAATGGGAGCTAAGAGGGCAACTTTAATATTTTTCTTCACACACCGATTGTATCACTTATATCTTGTAGACAGGCTACCTTTATTATTTTCGAAGAGATTCAACTTGTTTTTTTAATTCAACCATCTTTAACTCTCTACCGATCATCAGCTGATTCATCTTTTCTAATTCTTCAAACTTTTTTTGCAGATTATTTTCTGCTAGTTTGCGTACCGTAATATCTTCAAAAATGGTTACAAAATATCCTTTTTTAGGAGAGTAGGCAGAGACAAAAACCATTTGTTTAAAAGTGGTGAAAAATTTTCAAATTTAATTTCAACTCCCTTGAGTGCAACTTCACCATATTTCTTTATCCAATCTGCAGGGTCTTTTTCGATGCCAGGAAGTACTTCAGTTACTTTTTTTCCTAAAATATCATTTTTATTTAACCCCATAATCTTTTCAAATGGTTGGTTGATGTCTATAAATTGATAGTCGATAGGAGCGCCCAGCCCATCAGTGATTATTTTATGATATGCAAAACCGCTCGTCATATTTGAGAAAAGAAGTCTGTACTCTCTATTCTCATTAATATCATAACATGCACCAATATATCCTATAAATTTTTTGCTTTTATCAAAAAATGGAGAGCCGCAATCAAGAATCCAATGGTAGGTTCCATCTTTGTGCATAAGACGGTATTCCATTTCAAACGACTGTCTTTTTTTAAATGCATCAAGGTAAGTTTTGAGACAAATATCAAAATCTTCCTTATGTACTCCTTCTGCCCACCCATCTCCAACTTCCTGTTCCATTGTTTTTCCGGTGAAGTTAAACCACGCTTTATTAAAGAAGTTACATTTTGCATCTATACCCGCTCTCCAAATGGGGTTTGGCATTTGATCTATTATTTGGAGATATAGTTCACTTGGGATAGATTCTTCCATGCCATTAGTATGGCATATTTATAAAAATATTCAATGTAATAAATAAAATTTGTTCCTTTATACTTATAAACTTATGATCACATCGTTTCTGATTGCTATTGGACTCAATTTTGACACATTCTCTGTGTCAGTTGTTGAGGGATCTCAATTTATAAAGCCATCGATTAAAGATTCATTGAAAGTTGGAGTCTATTTCGGTATTGGGCAGGCAGGAATGGCATTGCTTGGAGTCATTCTTGGATTAGGATTTAAGCTGATCATAACCAACATTGATCATTGGATCGCATTTTTGCTTTTAAGTCTTATTGGAGGAAAATTAATACACGAATCTTTAAGCGGAGATGTGTGCGATAAGAAAAAAATAGCCATTAACTTTCACTCTCTAGCTCCATTAGTGATTGCGACGAGTATTGATGCTGCGGCGGTTGGGATAACTCTTGCATTTATAAATGCTTCCATTCTTTCAACAATTGCAATGATTGGGATAATTACTTTCTGCGTAGCATTTCTAGGGTTTTATGAAGGCTATGTACTTAGAAAATTTTGTAAAAATAACGTTAAAATAATTGGGGGAGCAATTCTTATCAGTATTGGGATAAAGATATTAATTGAACACCTATTCTTTGGGGGCTAGTTTATGACCTAAGTATTTTTATATTGTTATACTGTAAGGAAATCGATGAAGGGATATAAGGATCAGAATATATGAAAAGACTTTTTAATTTACATCGTAACCGAAGAACTAATTATTGGTACTTTTTTCTTAAATGGCTATTACGCATAACCTTTGCGATTCCGCTTGATATTGATTACAACCGCAATCATGGATCCGACAGTAAGCCAAAAATTTTTGTAGCCAACCATCTTTCTACACTTGATCCGCTTATGCTGATGATCGCGCTCCCCGAGCGAGTTTCAATACTCATTACAGGTGGTGTATTTTCAATTCCATTTGTTGGGCAACTACTTATAAGAGCGGGACATATTCCTGTGTACGATAATCAAGGAAGATCGGCATACAACGCCGCTAAGGCTAAATTATTAAAAGGGGAAAACGTCCTTATTTTTCCTGAAGGGCAGCTAAGTTCAGAGAATGGTTCTATAAAAAAATTATTTTCTGGTGCCTTAAGGTTATCAATTGAGACCAAAACTCCCATTATTTCCGTTGGAATTTCAATGTCTAAGAATAGATGGATAAAACAAAAAATGTATTTAGGCGGTAAATTAGAACAAGCAAGATTTTATCTTATTGGAAAATATGCAATTACAGTAGGTTCACCAAAAATGTTCGCCGATTATTTACAGAAAGCAAATCACATAGACGCAATAACAAAATATCTGCTAGATTTGGCTGCAAAAAGCGCTTCACGCATTAATGCACCCGCGTATCTTAAAGCCTAATAAAAGAATATTAAGTAGAGAATACTTCTATTATTTTAATTTGATAAATCAATTAGATTATACGAACACATCAAATTGTGTTGCCGATGACTAGAATTACAAATATTCCGAAGGTATGTAATATATAGGCAATGAAGAAAAACTGTTTTAAAGAAATTTTTTTTATCGTTGCCATTAAAGCAATCCCCACCTCTGTTGGAAGAGGGGAAGCAATAAAGATTGCGGCAATTATGGGCAATAAATAATCATTAAATTGATGAAATATTTTTTTTGTGGTTTTTCTTACAAATAAGAATGGCTTTTCATTTTTAATTTTCTCAATTTCATCAATAAAAGAATGACGAATAAATAAGAAAATGAATGTATCACCCAATAATGCTCCAATACCCCCAATAAATCCTGCAAGGATTAGGTTTTGCTGTTTTG
>JAPLYQ010000090.1 GCA_026395475.1 Candidatus Roizmanbacteria bacterium
CAATTTTGGCCACTTGTCATTGTGGGAGGTTTCTTTGCTTCAAGTGCAATCACCAGATATATTAAGACTACCCAAGGAAAATTACTTTTAGACACCATTCTTTTAAAACTGCCTGTGTTTGGCAAGATAGTAAGTATATCCTCATTGGTTGACTCAACTCGAACGCTTTCAATTCTTATTGGCGCTGGTGTCTCAATCCTAGACACTTTAATGATTATTGTAGAAACAACCGGGAATGCCGTCTATAGAAATGCATTTGCACACATTGTAAAAGAGGTGGAGCGAGGAGTCTCACTTGGAAATGCATTTAATAACGAAGATATATTTCCACCAATCCTTGTGCAGATGGTGTCTGTGGGAGAACAAACTGGAAATCTTGATGATACTATGATGCGTATTTCTCATTATTTTGACCTTGAATCTGAACTTGCAATAAAAACGGTTACGACGCTTATTGAGCCATTGATTCTCGTTGTTTTGGGTGTTGGAGTAGGATTTTTGGTGGTCTCAGTTATTACACCAATTTATAATTTAACAACCTCATTTAAATAGGTCCTAATACCTATTGACAAGTGGTATGAGTTCATCGTATAGTGATATTAATATGAATAAAATAAAGAAAGGTTTTACCCTTATAGAACTTTTGATAGTTATTGCACTACTTGGTGCATTGGCTGTCGCACTTCTTGCGGCTCTTGATCCACTAGAGCAGATTAAAAAGGGAACAGACACTGGAGTAAGAAATACCGTTGCTGAAATTCACGGCGCGATGGTAAGATATTCTTCACTTCAAGGTGGAGCAATGCCATTTGATGGAACAATGCCTTTTACTGCATTTGGGACCACGCCTGCTGCCACTCAGTTTGTTTCCTTACAGAAGGTGATCGATCAAGGAGAACTTAAATCTGATTTTGCAGCACTTGCAGGAAAACAATTGAACAGTATATTCCTTACAGGAATCAATGATAGTTTGAGCGGACAACAAATCGTAAATATATGTTATGCGCCAACCGCAAAGTCATTCAAGACAGATTTAAATACGAAGTTTGTATATAATCCTATCCCAGGAGGATCTGTCACTGAAGACCCATTAGCAGGACAAGCAGCCGGATGTCCAAATGTAAATGGAACGAACGCGGCTGGACAACAATGTTACTGGTGTGTTCGATAACTAACTTAAAACTTCACCGTCCTCCGCACAGGAGGACGGTTTTTTTGTTATAATCACCGGAGTATGATTGCCTCGTTATATTTACTCATTACTGCCGTGTATGTGTCGCTTCAATCTCACTTTGTTTTTGGTGGTGATAGTGCAGAATATTCTACTGTCGCACGCACATGGGGCATTGCACACCCTCCAGGGTACCCTTTATACTCATTACTTGCCAATATTTTAAATCGGCTTGTTCCATTTCAAACAACTTCATGGAGAATTGGATTACTATCTTCTATTCCGATGGTCTTAACAGCATATATTCTTTATCGAATAATGTTGCAATTAAAGATTATGAAATCTATCGCTTTCATTGCATCTATGCTCTTTTTAGTATTATTTCCCATATGGCAGTATGCGCTCGTTCCGGAAGTATTTGCACTGCATTCGTTTCTTATTACTCTAATAACCTACTTATTACTAAAATATGTAAAAAAACCAAATAATGTATATTTACTTTTTGCCTCACTAATGTGTGGTCTGTGCATTAGTAATCATCATATTTTTGTTTTATTTGTCCCAGGATGGTTGTTTTTAGTCAAAGATAAAATAAAAAAAATCTTGTTGAATAAGAAGCTATGTATCCAAATGATCGCATTGGCATGTTTAGGGGGAAGTTTTTATCTCTATACAATAGTAGCAAGTCTCAATAACACAATTCTTGATTGGGAAAATGCAAAAACAATTCAAGGCTTTTTTTCTTTGATTACTCGTTCAACATATGGGTCATTTAAGGCTTATTCTAGTTCAAATCCCAACGTGGGAAACCAACTATCTGACATCCTCTCTGGTTTGCTCTTCATTCTTCTAGACTTTAAGCCGTTAGGAATAATTTTTATTATTATTGGGCTCATAATGAGTAGAAAATACGAAAAACTATTTTCAACATTTCTTAATGTTTCGCTTTCACTACACTTTGCATTTCTTTTTTATACAAATTTTATTCTCACCTCGACAATTTCCTCAGGAATGTTTGAAAGGTTCCTTATTCCTATCTATATTATCATAATAATATTTCTAAGTATTGGCGTGGATTATGTTTATAAAAATTACTATTCCCGTGTAATTGTTTTCATAAAAAATTCTTTCTTAAAAAAAGTTGTTAAAGTGGGTTATTTTGTATTTATTTGTTTATATGTCCTTATTATTGCTAAACAGAACTTT
>JAPLYQ010000007.1 GCA_026395475.1 Candidatus Roizmanbacteria bacterium
ATATCCAATGGTCCAGTTGTCTTTTTTATCATCTGTAGTCCCTGTTTTTACCGATACTGCTTTTCCAGGAACGACAAGATAACTTCCTGCACCAAATGCCGCACTTCTGGCATTATCATCCAAAAGAATATGAGAAATAATATAGGAAGTGTCTTTTGAAATCGCTCTTTTGCCCGGGATTGAAAGTGCAGAAGGAGCAGGAACTGCTTTTTTGACATCTGTAATTATATTTGGGTCATCAAATCTATAAAGAACTTTTCCGTATCGATCTTCAATTTTTAAAATTTGATTTAATTTGCGAGGAACTCCTTGATTTGCAAAAGCTGAAAATGCCTGCGCCATTTCAGTCATTCGAACTTCACCACCACCCAAGGTAAGGGACAAACCATATCGAGTCGGATCCTCAAATGAAGTAATTGTGAACGCTGATGCAGACGCAATAAAATCCTTCACCCCATTCACTGCAAGCATTTTTACTGCTGGAATATTGTATGAATTGCCAAGGGCGAATCGTAACTGAGTTGGTCCATGGAATTGCCCATCATAATTTACAGGGCAATAGGAGCCGGGTTGACCTCCTGCTGTAAAACAAGTTGGAATATCTAAGAAAACAGTTCCCGCTGTTACAAATTTTCTATCGATTCCCACTGCATAATTAAGAGGTTTGATAGAACTACCTGGTTGACGAAGTGCGGTTGTTACATTAAATGCTCCAGAACCCGTTGCATAATAATCTGCAGACCCTACCATAGCAAGTATTTCGCCAGTTGGGGGGCGTGTGATAAGTAAAGCTCCGTTGCCGACATCAAGGTATTGAATTTTTTCTACCTCATCTTTTAGTATTTGTTCAGCTTTTTCTTGGATGTCCAAATCAAGAGTTGTAGTTACTTTAAGACCGCCTTGTTCAACTAAATCAGCACCATATTCCTTTTCAAGAAGAGACTTCACATAAAATACAAAATGAGGCGCATGCATCACCGTGTTAAGAGGAATAACGGTAAGTGGTGCCGCCATAGCGGTCTTTTCCTGGTCAAGAGTGATGTACTTTTGTTCATACATTTTTTGCAGCACTTCGTTTCTTCTATTTATAGTTAATGTTGGATTAATATAAGGAGAATAGAGCGAAGGAGCTTGTGGCAAACCCGCAAGAAGTGCCGCTTCTTCAAGCTTTAAATCTTTTGCTTTTTTTCCAAAAAATGTTTTTGCTCCTTCTTCCACACCATAAGCACTTCCTCCATAGGGAACTTGATTAATATACATTTCAAGGATTTCTTGTTTTGAAAATTGTTTTTCAACGCTGACTGCCAAAATCATTTCACGGATTTTTCTTTGCAAAGTTCTCTCAGAAGATAAAAGAGCGTTCTTAACGAGTTGTTGCGTAATTGTTGATCCACCTTGAAGAGTTTGTCTCAACACTAATTCTTTTATTGCCCGCAAAACACCTGAAGTGAGTGAAATGCCTTGATGGTGATAGAAATCTTTATCTTCAATAGCTATAGATGCTTGATAAATATATGGTTTAAGGTCATTTAACTTAACAGGCGTTCTATTCTGATCTCGATATATTTCGTATAATATTTTCCCATTTCGATCATATATATGTGTTGAAAAAGGAATGGCATTGAGGTTCTTTAAAGAGGATGCTGTTGGGAGGTCTTTAAAGATGATAAGGTATACACCTGCCGAAATTCCTACAAGAACCAGCATAAAAAACATACCTAAAATAAACAGCTTTTTTTTGAGTGTTAATGAGTTTAAAAATTGTTTCATTTTGATAGACGGGGAAATAATGGCGGAACTTTAACAATTTTACCGCTCGTACCAGCTAATATCAGTTCACTTGTTTTTGGTATAAAAGGATAGAGTCTATTTCCAATCTCAAACAATACGGAAAGCGATTCAACAAGAAAATCATGTCGTTCTGATGGGGTTTTACTCCATGGCGTTTGTTCATTAATTTTTTTATTCAGTTTTTTTACCTCTTCCCAAATTGATAGTAATGCATCATTTATATGAAATAGCTCAATTTGTTTTGCATGTTCCTCGGTGATTTTGTAAGGTTCTTTTTCTACCACGATACCATCGCTTGCAGCGAGTGTTGTAACTCGAGAAACGCAGTTACCCAACTCGTTTGCAAGATCAGAATTGTAGAGTTCTTTCATACGGAGCTCTGAAAAATCTCCATCATCAAGTGTTGGTATTTCTCGTAACAGATAATAGCGAACGGCGTCGGTCCCGTATTTTTTTATCATCTCATAGGGATCGACCACATTGCCCAAACTTTTACTCATCTTCTGTCCGTTGGAGGTAATAAATCCATGAATAATAATTTGTTTTGAAAGGGGAACACCCGCCGAAAGTAGCATTGCCTGCCACATTGCACTTTGTTGACGAAGATTGTCTTTTCCTGCAACTTGAATACCTGGCCACCAATCCCTCCATAGTTTTTCATCTGGCCAATTCACTGTTGATATGTAGTTTATAAGAGCGTCAAACCACACATACATAACATGATCTGGATCGTTGGGGACAGGTATTCCCCATGGCATTTTTTCTTTCAATCGAGAGATACTAAAGTCTTGCAGTCCACCTGCAACAAATTGTTTTATCTCATTGAACTTTGATTCTGGTAGTACAAAGTCTGGCTGTTTTTCGTAGAGTTCAAGAAGCGGCTTCTGAAATTTTGAAAATGCAAAAAAATAATTTTCTTCGTCCCGCAGTTCAATCACATTTTTGGGGTGGAGTGGGCACTGTCCATTGACCAGATCTGAATCTGTTTTTTCAAGTTCACAGCCTACACAATATTTTGTCTGATAATTCTTTTTGTAGATATCTCCATTTTTAAGACAGCGATTCCAAAACTCGGCAGCTGCAAGAACATGGTTCTTGTCGGTTGTTCTAATGAAATGAGTATAAGAGAGATTGAGTGCTTCTTTTAAATCATTGAATTTTTTTGCATATTCATCACAGTACAGTTGAGGATCTTGTTTCCGTTCCATCGCTTTCTGATATATTTTTTGTCCATGTTCATCTGTCCCCGTATTAAATACAACATCATTGCCTTGCTGTCTCCAGGTGCGCGCAATAACGTCGGCTTGTACTATTTCCAGTGCAAAGCCAATATGAGGATCCGAATTCACATAGGGTAGTGTCGTTGTAATGTATTTTTTATTCGAAGTCATAGAGTATTATATCACTTGGTAAGGACCAAAATAAGGGTGCAAATTGCGGCAATAAGTAGGAGATTAATGAGATTAAATCCTGAAAAGACACTGGAAAGGAGGAAGATACAGACACAGCAGGAGATGACAATCGGAGCGTTGTTGTGTTTGACGGTCCGCAGTGAAAAATACGTTGCAAGAGAAATAAGGAACACAACGCCCCCCACAATAAGAGGTGATGTAGGCACGAAAAACACAATACTCACACCAATCAAGAGCCACATAGCAAGAGGCAGAATTAGATGTTGAAACTTCATGATTCATTTATTATAATGTGTTCTTATGAAAAAACTACCAGACGATAAACAGAAGCTCATCGAGATGTTTGCACAAAAGGACGGCGACACTGGATCTCCTGAAGTACAATCTGCTTTACTTACTCACAAAATTTTGCGCTTAACAGAGCATTTAACAGAAAATAATAAGGACAACCACTCACGACGTGGTCTTTTAAAAGTCATTGCAAAAAGAAGAAGAATTCTTAACTATTTGCAGAAACTAGACGAAAAACGCTATAAAAAACTCATCGAACAAATTGGACTCAAAAAATAATAAACAGGGTAATTCATTTTTCCTTTCATTGTTCTTCGCAGTATATTGTATTATTAATACAATCAAATTTATTTCGTAATTACTATTAATTTATTTATTCATTCATATACGTATGAAAGTTATAGAAAAAAGTCTTGAACTCGGTAACGAGCAGGCAAAAAGAACACTGTCTTTTCAGACAGGAAAATTAGCAAAAGCAGCAACAATCGCAGTCCTTGGTCGCATGGGTGACACAAGTCTATTGGTAACAATAGTTGCGGGTGCAGAGCGCGAAGATTTGGATTATTTTCCACTTCAAGTAGAGTATGCAGAAAAACTGTATGCTGGTGGTATTATCAAAGGATCTCGTTGGGTTAAACGAGAAGGACGTCCATCTGATGAGGCTGTTTTAACAGGTCGTCTTATTGATAGATCAATCAGACCTCTCTTTCCAAAAGGTTACAAGAAAAATGTACAAATAATCATTACATTGATGTCAATTGATGGTGTCAATTCACCTGATATTCTTGCAGCACTCACCGTTTCAGCCGCATTACAAGCCGCAACAATTCCATTTAAGGGCCCTATCGCAACATCCCGTGTGGGAGCAGTGAAAAATGGTGAAGTCACCTTCATTGTGAATCCAACAGAAGAGGATCAAAAATTTTCAGTCCTTGATCTTGTCGTATCATCTTCAGAAGAAAAAGTAGTCATGATTGAAACTCGTGCAGAAGAACTCAAAGAAGATTTGATCGAACAAGGAATTGAGCTTGCGAAAATTGAGAATAGAAAACTCATCGCATTCATCATGGAATTTGCAAAAGCAGTCGGAAATAAAAAGGATGATGCTTCAGATTCCGCAGTGGACGAAAAATTACTTGCTATCTTGAAACAAGACTTTAGAAAAGAAATAGAAGCACTTGTCGCACAAAAAGCAAAAAAAGAATTCGAAGATAAAGCTGCTGTTGAAGAAGTGGTAAACGCCGTTTCTGAAAAACATGCTGACGAGTTTGATAAAAAAACAATAGCAAAAGGTGTTGATTACATGACGAAGCAAGTTATTCGCGACAACATTTTACTCAAAAAGCGAGTTCTTCCACGAATTCATGGATCTGCATTATTCTCACGTGGAGATACTCAAGTACTTACTATTGTTACATTGGGAGCACCAAGCCTGGAACAGCTTATTGAAAGCCCAGAGGGAGAAGAATCAAAAAGATATATTCACCACTACAACATGCCTCCATACTCAGTAGGAGAGACAGGCCGATTTGGCTTTTCTTCACGACGAGAGATTGGGCATGGCGCATTGGCAGAAAAAGCAATTGAACCAGTTCTTCCTGCACAAAAAGATTTCCCATACACAATTCGAGTTGTGTCAGAAGTTTTGTCCTCAAACGGATCAACGTCTCAAGCTTCAACTTGTGCTTCAACACTTGCACTCATGGATGCAGGCGTACCAATCAAAGCACTTGTTGCAGGTATCGCAATGGGAATAGTCTCAAAAACCGATGATGACTTTGTCGTTTTGACAGATATTCTTGGTGTTGAGGATTTCTCAGGAGAAATGGACTTTAAAATTGCTGGGTCAGAAACAGGAGTAACAGCAATTCAGCTTGATGTAAAAAACATGGGACTTACAACTCCAATGATGCATGAAGCGATTGTGAGAGCAACTGCAGCACGAATGAAGATTCTTGCAAACATGAAAGCGGCAATTGCATCACCACGCGATAGTGTTTCTAAGTTTGCTCCAAAGGTAGTCGTTATAACACCTCCTGCGGACAAAATTGGAGAGATTATAGGACCTGGAGGAAAGAATATTCGTGCTCTCATCGCTCAAACAAACACCGACATTAATGTTGGTGACGATGGAAGAGTAACAATTAGCGGTATCGACAAAGCAAATGTTGATATGGCAGCAAAAATGATTGAGAACATGACACGAGAAATCCAAGTCGGAGAAATTTTTGAAGGAGAAGTAAAACGAATTGCTCCATTTGGTGCATTTGTTGAATGTATTCCTGGCAAAGATGGTCTTGTACACGTTTCCAAAATGGGACGAGGATTTGTAAAAGATCCAGCAGAGGTTGTATCAGTCGGACAAAAAGTAAAAGTAAAGGTTATGGAAATTGACAACATGGGAAGAATCAATCTTCAAATGTTTGGAGAAGATGGATCTGAACCACAAGCCGGATCACCACCTCAGGCAGGAGGAATGGGCGGACCAGCACCTCGCTATGAGCAACGACCACGACCTTCCTACCATAGTAGACCTGCAGGTCCAGGTGGAAATCGACCACGATACAATCGAAGTGATAGAAATGACCGCCCTCCAATGAGAGGAAATGATAGAAGACAACCAGCTCCTATCGAAGATGACTTTTTGAAAGAGCTCATGTCCTAATTGAGTATGTCATTTCGACTGAAGTGAGTGGAACGAACGAAATGGAGAAATCTAAATCGTTGAGATTCCTCGACTTCGCTCGGAATGACAGCATCTGAAGCCGTGTTGACGCAGGGGTACTCAATGTACTAGAATGAGTTGATATGGCAAGAAAAAAAAGTATCATCAAAATTCCCTTTATTAAAGCAAAGGTAAATGCCCGAACGGTGTTTCTTATGCTTGGATTGGTTCTCTTTTTAGGAGGGATTTTGTTATTTCTTTCTCTTCTGCCATTTGGCTCTACTATTGACGGCAAGTTACTTTCAGCCATTCGTGGTTTTCTTGTTGATCATTTTGGAGTTGTATCTTTCTTTGTTCCAACGCTTATTATTCTCACAGCAACTCACGTCATTACTCATTCAAAAAAACCTCTCCTTCGACCTACAATTTCCATCGGCCTTTTTTTTATTTTTCTTTCATTAGGTGGACTGCTTAAAGGTGGCGCATGGGGGAGTTTATTTAATACTGTTTTGAAAGATAATATTTCATTTCTTGGAGCAACACTTTTTTTCTTAACATTACTTGGAATTGGCATTATACTTTTTCTTGATACTTCATTTGATGTGCTCCTAACGGGATTAACCACACTCGTTGTTAAACTTTTCAAATCAGTTAAGTCAACCATCGACCCTGCACTTCATCCTCAACAGAGCCCTGCTCAAAAGGGTGAATTTATTACCGATAAGAAGGTACCCATGAAGAAAAAAGAAGAACCATTAATAGAGTATGTGGAAGATAAAAGAAAAAATGAGAGGCAACCTACAAATCTTGTTGAGACTGGAAATGTAAAATCAACACAAGACCTATATATTAAGCCGCTTACTCAAAGTGGCTCAACATGGATATTTCCTCCACTTAATTTATTAAGCACAGTAAAACAGGCAGAAGCAGACAGAGGAGATGAAATGTAAGATCTCAAATTGTAACTCTCAAAAGTCTTCTTGAGCATGATGTGTTTACAAAAAATCCAGATCCACTTCTTATGCCATTGGGATTGGACGTTTCGGGACAACCTATTGCAACAAGTATTGGGAAAATGCCACACTGCTTGATTGCAGGAACGACAGGATCAGGTAAATCAGTGATTATAAATGCATGGATTAGCACGATGCTTTTCCGTACTCGTCCAGAAGAATTAAGACTTATTTTGGTCGATCCAAAACGAGTCGAGATGGCTGCATACAATAGTATTCCTCATTTATTGACCCCAGTAATCAATGAACCGGAAGTGACACTTCGTGCATTGCGATGGACAGTGAATGAAATGCAAGAGCGCTATAAGCAATTTGCTGCAGTTCATGCAAGAAATTTGGATAGTTATAATCAAATTCCTGGAATAGAAAAAAAACCATATATCGTATTTATGATTGATGAATTGGCAGATTTGATGATGTTTGCTGGAAACGATGTAGAAACTCTTATCACAAGAATCGCACAGCTTGCACGTGCAACCGGCATTCACTTGGTACTTGCAACACAGCGACCATCGGTTGATGTCATCACAGGTCTTATGAAAGCAAATATTCCAGCAAGACTCGCATTTAATGTATCTTCTATGATTGACTCGAGAGTTATTATTGACATGCCAGGGGCAGAAAAATTATTAGGAAAAGGAGATATGTTGTTCCTACCTCCTGACCAAGCAAAACCAAAACGTATTCAAGGGCCATTCATTACAGAAAAAGAAGTTACAGAATTAACAAAGTTTATCCGTGCACAGTCTCCTGAAGTCCACTATACAGAAGAGATTATGGAAACAGACCCTGGGATTACGGTTGGAGGATTTCCTGGATCCTCTGGAGTTGGAGGAAATTCAGATAAAGATGCACTCTTTAATCAAGCTTTAGACATAGTCATTCAATCTGGAAAAGCATCGACATCATTCCTCCAAAGGAAACTCAAAATTGGCTATTCTCGTGCCGCTGCAATCATTGATGAAATGGAAGTGGCCGGATACATTGGTCCTGCAACAGGAAGTGGAAAGCCAAGAGAAATAATAAAGAGAACATCCTCAGCGGAAGTGACAGAAGAAATACCTATGTAACTATGAGTATTTCCACTCGTATTTTTGGGAATGTAAATTCATCGTCAGTTATTCTTTTTGTGGGAGGCAGTGGTGATTCAAAAGATTCCTTCACTCCACTTATTACACAACTCGTACTCGCGTTTCCTCAATACAAATTTATTACATTCTCCTTCAGAGGAGTTGAAGATAATAAAGATCTTCTTCTTTCTCATCAAATAGATGATTTAGAATGGGTGCTTAAGACAATCATTAAAACGGCGGAGAGCAAAATTACACTCGTTGTAACAAGTAATGGGGCATTTTGCACTGCACATGTTCTAACAGATTCGCAATTTAACCAATACATTGAAAATACAATCTTCCTTGATCCAGCTGATCATTATTTAGATACTCAAGCAACCGTAAAAGAAGCGAGAACTTGGACAGGATTTCAATCCTATCTTCCATCAAAACCAACTTCATCAATATTACTTCAGAAAATATCATCGAGTGTAATAATAAATGTTGTTAATTTCACCATAAGAAATTATGGAGAAGAAGGATATGGAGTAGTAGATGAGAGGGGAATTGACAATGAGAAAAAGCATTCTCGCCTTAATAATGATATGGTCAAATCTTTTTATCTAAATACTCCAAATAAGAACAGGGGATTGTATATTGAGGACCACACTTTACCCCATGCATTTATGCGTGATGGGGACATCACAAAAAATATCGAGAGAATAATCCAAATACTGAAACGTAGTGTAATCAGCGATTAGTTATTGCACATATTTCCTTATATTTTCGTTGTGCTCTTCAAGTGTTTTTGCTACTTGGACTCTTCCTTTTTTATCGTTTACATAATACCAATATGGTGTGTTTGGGTCAGCCGCTAGTGCTGCTTTTATAGAGTCCAATCCTGGGTTACATATTGGTGCAGGTGGTAATCCTTTTCGCTCATAGGTGTTATAGGTATTGTCAACTTTTAGATCTTCAATGGTAAGATCTCTTTTCCACCAAGTTTTCTCTTTTCTTTGGTATCCAAGTCCATATTGGATTGTTGCATCAAGCTGTAATGGCCAGTCACTTTGGGCTCGTTTCAAAATAATACTTGCAACGATACGCCTATCATCAGCAAATTTAGCCTCTCTTTCTACCAGAGAAGCAAGAATGAGAACTTCGTTGTCAGACCTTTTTTCAAATGGTCGTTCTGCACGAGCCTCAGCCATTTTTTTTTGGAAATTTGCTTCCATCAACTGAATAATTGAATCCATTGTCGCTGTTTTTGGAATTAGGTAGGTATCAGGAAAAAGATGTCCTTCTTTTGCTTGTTCTATGAAACTTATCTCTGAAAAAGTAAATGTCTGAGCAAGTTTTTGTGCTATTTCTTCTTTACGAAGTCCTTCAACGATGGTGATCCACTCATCTACCGTTCCATGAGTAAGAGCTTCAGCAACTTCTTGTGCAGACATTTTTTTTGAAAGTTTAAACTCGCCTGCTTGTATTTTTTTGTCAATATCTTTCTGAAATGCAATAACTGTAAAGATAAGTTTATTTCTGATAAGATCTTCTGATGCTAATTTTTTTGCAACTGAAAATAGTCCATCACCTTTCTCCACTTTGAAAATAGTTGAACCTGTATTTCTCTTGTCCACTGGAAGTGACCCTTCCGAATACATGAAATAAATTCCAAGAATAATAAGTGCGATTAGCAAAAAAAGAATCTTAAATTTTTTCATATATGAGTGTCCAATACATGGATTGGAAACATTTGTAATGATGATTCTGCCTCAGTCAACAGATATGCATTTTTTGTATAAAATTCTGCAATTGGTTCACCCATTGTTATAGAATCTCCAATTTTTTTAAGAAGAACAATACCTGCATACTTATCATCAGGAGCGCCAAGCATTTTGGCAAGACTATTAAGATTGTGGTTATTTATATCCTTTATATATCCAATTCTATCACTGTAGATTATATGTTTCTTATTCATAAGCTTCATCGTCTTTGAAGATATGTGAGGAGAACCTCCCTGTGCTTTTACAATTTCTTTAAATTTCTTTAAAGCCTCTCCAGACTGAAGTATTTCTTTTGCAACTTTATGTCCTTGTTTATTTATCTTTGCTTCTTTAAAACACATATCAAGAAGAATGCTTGCAAGATACAGTGCTCTATCTTCCAAATCTTTTGGTCTATCTTCAGTCTGCTCAAGTACTTTCAGTACATCTCGTGCTTCCAGAGCTGGTCCTATTCCATATCCAGCAGGTTCTCTTGTTTTATTAATTGTCGCAATAACTTCCATACCAAATTTTTTTCCAAGCATTTGAAATTTGTGTGCAACCTTTTGTGCATCTTTTTCATGAACAATTTTCATCGTCTTACCGATTGGGATATCCAAAACAAGATGTGTGGTAGATGCGGCAATTTTTTTTGCCATGACAGAAACAATAATTTTGTCAAATGACTCAAATGCGATAGGTTCTTCAATATGGATAAGAATGTCATCAGCTGGCGCAATTCCGAGACGCCCATTCCAACAAATACATCCACCAACTGTATTTACGATATCTTCTAATTGATCGCTGGTAAACTCAACTCCTGCAAACACTTCCATAGCGTCAGCGGTTCCTGCTGGAGTGGTAATTGCGCGAGAAGAAATCTTTGGTATTTTAAATCCTGCTGCTGCAACAATTGGTACAATAATCATTGTCGCACGAGTACCTGAAACGCCGCCAATTGAGTGTTTGTCAGCGACTATCCCTTTGAAGTGGAGTCTATTCCCCGTCTCAACCATTGCTTTAGTGAAATGGTAGAGTTCTTCTTGCCCATATCCTTGCTTAAAGGATGCAGCAACAAAATAGGTTGTGAGAATATCACTCAATTTCTTATGAGAAATTTGATCCATCAGATTATAGATTTCATGATAGCTGAGCTTTTTTCCGAGAAGCTCTTTTTGAATCGATTGAACTGCATTTTTTTGATCGTTACTAGTCATATGAGGTGTACATTTCGGTAATTTTTTTCTGGAACTCTTTTGCTTTTAGGGTCAGTTGTGCAATGATGGAGAGTTCTTGGATCCCAATAAACCAAGCCACAAATAAGTATAACAAAAAGTACACAGATGCACTGATAATAAGAAGGAAAAGAATATTAATTGTGCGTGTTGTATCAAGAAGGAGATTATCCATGAGTTTGATAAGCACATAAGGGATTGGAGCTGCAATGACTCCCGCCAATATTATTTTTCCTAAAGAAAAAAGGAAAGGGCCGAATTTAAAGAGTGCTCTTTTTTGAAGAAGGAAGAATAATATACTTACCTGAATGAGCATTGAGATGGAAAACGAAATACCCAGAGACCAGACTGGCATGTGGAGGACTAAAATCGCCACAAGAGAAAGAACTGTGTTTGAGACAACGCCAATAATAGATGAATAGAATGGTGTTTTACTATCGAGAAGCGCATAAAAACAACGAGTCAGAAGATAATAGATAGAATGGATAGGAATGGAAACTGCAAAATAGGAAAGAAGAAAAGCTGTTTGTACTGTTGCATCCCAGTCAAATTTTTCTCCACCAAAAAACATACGAACTAAAGGGGTGCGAGCAAAAATAAAATAGACAGCAATTGGTATGGTGAGAAAAAGAATATTAAGAAGTGACTCGGTAATAATTTGAGCAAAATCTTCCTTCTTCTTGGATTCAATCATCTCCGTCAGATAGGGTAAAGAAGCTTGCCCAAACGCCATACCAATAACCGATACAGGGAGTAGTTGCAGATGCTGTGCAAAATAAAAAATAGTATAAGCACCAGAGCCAAGGAGAGTAGTCAGCGTAAGGTCTATAGTTGCATCAATCTGAGCAACGAGAATGGTGAGGAGGCGTGGTCCAATCATCCTGAAGAAATCTTTAACCCCGGTATGAAAAGCAAAAATGGGCCTCCAGTTTACAATTTCATCCCACACTGCAGGAAGCTGCATAAGTGCAAAGATAACTGCTCCCACATTAATTCCAATAATAGGAGCATAAAGGCCATAGGTAGAAGCAAAAAGGAGTGTAGCTACAATAACGGAAAGATTGTAGATAATAGGTGGTATTGCGGTAGATAATAATAACTTTCTTTCTTGTGCTTTTCCTGTAAATATTTTTGATATGAATAGATTTGTTTTGTGAAATAGTTT
>JAPLYQ010000046.1 GCA_026395475.1 Candidatus Roizmanbacteria bacterium
TGGTAAATCCAGATCCCCCATAGAAAACATAGGCCCTTCCTTTATCGCCATGAGCTGGATAGCTCGCTGATCCAGCAAGTAAATCTTGTATTTCATCGCCGTTAAAGTCACCCACATCAAAACTAGCACCAAACCCATCAGGTGCAAGTTCGCCGGTGAGTATATAATCCGCACTTGCAGCCGGTTTGCTAGTAATAGTTTTTCCGCCTTTAAAAACATATACCTTGCCCTTAACGGTACAAGAATTACAAGTGCTATTTTGGCCAGAAACTACAATGTCTTTATACCCATCGTTATCTAAATCAGCAAATTTTGCGTTGCCCATGCCAAACCAATCAAATGGTTGCTCTCCTGTAAATACGGCATCCGCCTGACCTGCACTTTTATTTGATAAGCTAGGCCCGCCCAAAAAAAGAAATACTTGTCCTTGTGTATCAAGATTCGGATACATAGGGGCTCCAACAACAATATCATTGTAGCCATCGCCGTTCACGTCTGCAGCAGATACACTCATGCCAAAACCATCAAGCGGTGCGTTTCCAGTAAGAACGTAATCTGCCTGAGAGCTACTTTTATTAGAAAGGCTGTGTCCACCCAAAAAAATATAGACACGGCCCTGATAACTATTATATGAAGCGGACCCGATAAGGATGTCATCGTATCCGTCACCATTTACATCGACTAACGAGATTGAGCTAGTTAACTTAGCCCCTGATTCTCCAGATAGAACAACGTCAGCATTATTAAGGCTTTTGGTGTCTAAATTAGTCTCGCCAAAAAATATATATACCTTCCCATTACCTGCCGTTGTTAACAACGCTAAATCTTCTATGCCGTCTCCGTTAACATCACCAGTTGCTATATAATGAAGATTATCCCCCGCAGCGTTTCCTGTAAAACTTGTTTCCTGAGTTACCGAAAAAGATGCTTCAACGGGAGTTGGTATTATTAGTAAGTAAAATACAGCTATTATTAAAACGCAAAATATTTTTTTAGACATACTTTCATGGGCAGATTGTTAACGATGGAATATCCTTGAGAACAGGCCTTTGACCCATTCATACAAGTTAAATGGTTGGGTTGAGGAGGTTTGGGTGGCAGTGGGAGTAGGGGTAGGAGCAAGGAAGTGAGTGACAGTATCCTTTGCAGTGTTTGCCGCGTTCGTGACAGTTGTCCAGAGATTGGCGACGGGATTTGTTTTGGGTATGCCCGTGGTAGTTGAGGAATTGAGAGTGACTTTCCCTTTGTGGTTCAGGCGGATGGAGAACGTAATGGAGTTACTGTTGTTTCCCGATTTGTCTTTGGGAACGAGGATGACTTGGTAGTAGCCGTCAACTAGGGGGAAAGACATTGTAAGGTAGAATCGTTCAGAGGTGGCTGGGTAGTCTTGGGTAAGATAGTTGACATAGGCTCCCTTAGTCAGTTTGTTAACCGTGAGATTCACAGTATCTACTCCAGATGATACTGGGTCAAAAGTATCTTTAGAGCCATCAGAATTAGTGAGAGTACTTCCTTGAAAGGAGTCATTTACTTTACCAGAGAAGGAAGGCATACGCATGGTACTCGGAAGAGTATATTCTCCCCCTGAGGTAACAATGGAAACGTTAGCAACAGCTACTTCAGAGATATTGGGAGAGGAACGATCAATGAAGAAATCTACACTGTGAGAGCCAGAGTTGCCAGTAGTGTCAGTTGCTGTTACACTCCAGGAGTGTTTGCCTTCGGTGAGCTCGGCGTTGTTTAAGCCTTTGAAATACACGGAGACTTTGTTGTCAGAGAGAAATTCTATTTTTACATTCGTGTCATCCTTCCATATTCCAGTTCCTCTTGAAGGAATACCACTGGTTGAGTAATTCTTGTTCTACTGGAGCAGTTGCATCAACAGTAAAGACTGTTGATCCGTACAAGCTACTGTCTGTGACATTTCCATTGGAGTCTGTGGCACGAACACGGATGGTATGGGCGCCATCAGACAACGCGGTGGGGATGACAATACTAAAACTCGTGGTTCCCGTAACTCCACTACTGGTCCAGCTACTGGAGTCAATAGAATACGAAATGGACGAAATACTGACCCCACTGATCGTAGAGGCTGTACCAGTCAGTGTTGGTTTGGTGTTGGAGGTAGGAGAAGAGACAGCAACTACAGTGACAGGAATGTCATAGTACTCGTAGGCGCCAATGTCAAAAGCAGATCCTTGAGGTCGGGAGACACCAAGAATATCTGCTACGACTTCAGACAAGGTAACCCCTGCATTTTTAGCAGGTGACGTTGCAGGGATACGAAAGTCATTCCCTGAGGCGTTAAGAAAAAACGGATCGGAGGAAACGTCATTAGCACCAGCGGAAACACCGGAGTAATTTGTCGTATTATTCCAAACTAAATTGTAGTTAGGACTAATCGTACCTGCCGATTTTTTTATTCCATTACCACTGTTACCTACAACAATATTATTTTTAATAATTGTGCCCCCGATACACAAATATTGAATCCCATCACCACCATTGTTATAAACTGTATTGTTGTAAACTTTAACTCCACTACTAAAATCTACTACGTAAATCCCTATCGAATTTCCACTGTGAACAATATTGTTTGACGCAATTATTCCAGCTGTACCACCGTTTAGCCACAAATTTGCTCCACCGGCATTTTTTACTTCGAAGCCCTTTATTGTAATATAATCTTTTCCATTAGCATGGAAACCGGCCTGTTTCCCACTAGCATCAATTATTGGAATACCTGTACCACTCCAAGCTTGATATGTAATTTGATTTCCTGAACTGCCTGAATTTACAGGACAAACAACGGCACTCCCGTTACCTGAACAGTTTGATGAGCCAAGAGTGTTGTATGTTATTCCACCTTTAACATTCACTGTATCACCAGGTTGAAGTAGGGTGGCGGCTTTTTGGATGGTTTGCCATGCGGTAGTAGGGGTTTTACCATCATTTAAAGTGTCACTACCTGCATTGCCATCAACGTAACAATTATTTAAATAAGAAGCATCATTGCAGTAGATGGCAGCATAAACAGAAGAACGAACCGTGAAGAAAAGGGTTGCAAAAAGAAAAAAAGAGAAAAAAAATTTTACAAAACCGCGAAGCGGCTTACTCTCTCCCTCTCTCTCGTTTGCGCCACCAATTTTTGTAGCATATTTTGTAAACATAACATTTTTTTTCCTACTATTATTTATATCAGTTTCCATTGTAAAAAACAAATACAAGAGGTAAAAAAAGAAAAAACAAAATTGGCGAAAATTTTTCCGGCAAACCAAAAGTAGCGAAGGCCGAGCGGAGCGAGGCCTGAGCTGATGCAATGCGAGTCCCGCGAAGCGGGACGAGCAACAGCGGAGGCAATGACGGCAATTCATTTTGGAAAGAAAATTAAGAGCCGAAAGATTTAAATTTTTTGCCAACACCTTTTTAAGGAAACCACTTGCGATATTATTTTGTCCCGCCTTGCGGGACACTTTGCCCAAACGCCCAAAAGAATTTTTGCTTTTTAGCTTCCGTTTCGCTTCAAAATTCCTATTGAATGGCCACTGTTAATTTTGTATATTAAGGTTGTACGCAAATTATCTCTGTTGGGATTTTTAATGGCCGTCTTGGGCATATCCTAACAGATTTGCGTACAACCAGGGCGGCCATTTGAAATATTACAATACTAGATATGTACAATAGTAATTCGCAAAAATTCTTTTTATATGCGCGCAAGTCCACAGATGTGGAGGACAAGCAAATCCTGTCTATTGAGGCGCAGCTTGTCGAACTTCGGGAATATGCCGCTCGCGAAAAATTATTTATAGTTGAGGAACTTATTGAAAAACAGTCCGCCAAAATTCCCGGCCGTCCTCTTTTTAATATAATGCTGGAAAGAATTGAAAAAGAGGAGGCGAGCGGCATTGTTTCTTGGCACCCGGACAGACTTGCGCGCAATAGTGTCGATGGCGGAAAACTTATTTATCTTATCGACACTGGAAAAATTCAGGCCTTAAAGTTTCCCCAATTTTGGTTTGAAGCTACCCCTCAAGGAAAATTTATGTTAAATATTGCGTTTGGGCAAAGTAAATACTTCGTGGACTCGCTCAGCGAAAATACTAAAAGAGGATTGCGCCAAAAAGTCAGACGAGGAGAAATGCCCGGACTTGCGCCGGTGGGCTATATCAACGATTCGCGAACAAAAGTTATTGTAGTTGATAAAAGGAAAGCGCCCATTGTCAAACAAGCTTTTGAAATGTTTGCCACCGGCAACTATCGAATTTTAGATATTGCTGACTTTTTGGCGAAAAATGGCATGATTAGTAAAACTGGTAACAACTGTAAAATTGATCGAGTGAGTCGTCAAATTTTATCTAACCCGTTTTATTACGGCCATTTTCGATATCTTCGCGAGATCCACGAAGGGGTTCAAGAGCCAATCATCGCCAAGAAACTTTTTGATGCTGTCCAGCTCGTCTTAAACAAAAGAAGTAAACCCTGGTCAAAGCCGCGTGTACCCAAACCGTATTTAGGACTTTTTCGTTGTGGAGAGTGTGGCATGATGATAACCGCTGAACTGAAAAAAGGCCACATCTATTACCGCTGTACGAAAAAGTCCAAGAAAATTAAATGTAACCAGTGTTACACGCGGCAAGAATTGCTGGACAGCCAGTTATCAACGATGATAACAAAAGTTTCTTTGCGGCAGGACTGGGCAAATGAAATGTTAAAAAAACTTGATGGAGAAAAAATTGAACTTGCCCATTCCTGCGGTGCGTTTGTTGGGGAGAAACGGGAAGAAATTCGAGCAATTAGCAGTAAACTGCAGCGTCTTCTTGATTCCTATTTAGATCAAGATGTTGACCGCGAGTCTTACCTTGTTAAAAAGGAAAATCTTTTATCTTTTAAGAAGACGCTGGAAGAACAAATTGCTCGAATCCAACAAACGCACAATGCTTGGCTCGAACCCATGAGAAATTGGATAATTGAAGCCGCTGGTGCGGCTAATATCGCAAGTGGCAAAGACTTAGAAGCAAAAAAGGTGTTGGCGCAAAAAATCTTCGGCTCGAACCTTATTCTTTCCGACCAAAAAGCTCAGGGGGACGCGCTAATTCCATGGGCGGCGCTTTGCGCCGCCCCGCCAACTCGGGGATTGGAGCGGGATAGGGGAATCGAACCCCTGCCGAAAGATTGGAAATCTTTCGTTCTACCATTAAACTAATCCCGCAATTGACCTTTGTAGAGTATACCAAAAGGAGACACAATCCTCAACTCCACTATTTCACAATTCTTCGAAAAATGGACACATCCTTATTCTCAAATACTCGTGAAAAGTGGTTCAAATCAAACTTGGTCGTGTTATACAAATCGTTTGATTTATTAATATAAAAATAATCTGCATCAATGCGGTAGGGGGTGGTGAAGATATACTCATCAACGCTTTTTTTTCTTTTTGAATAATCCGTAGAAGTAAGATTAAGAATGTAGGGGGTTGAATAATACATCTCCTTCTGGGAAAGGACAGGCACATATACTGTATCTATGTTGTCTTCTAACTTGATACTTGCTGATTTTTTATATTTATCATAGGGAAGTGTAAAAACGTTCCCGCTTGGAAGTTTTTTTAAATATGTGAGAGCGTCTATTTGATTAGTGGATAAAACAAGTGCTGATTTAAAAGTTCCTCTTTCCATAAGTCCTTGTAGTGAGTTGTGTGCCGACAAAATAATTACAAGAAACAATATAAATATTTTTACTGTCTGTTTCTTTTTTTCAAGATATTGAGAAATGCCCAGTGCAGTATAAAGGCTTAAAATTATTTTGGGGTAATCTAAAAACTGGGCTGTATTCCACCATTCAACTCGCTGTATAAACATCGTTCCACCAAATAAACATACTAAAACAGAAGACATGAGTGCGACATCCATAGAAGATATTTTTCTTTTTAATATTTTTATCGCAAAATATACAAATCCAATACTTCGAATACCAAATGTATACACGATATAAAGCGCCCAAGTAAACATCTCAATTGCAAGAAGTCGTGGTCCCCAACCATGTTCCTGTAATGA
>JAPLYQ010000059.1 GCA_026395475.1 Candidatus Roizmanbacteria bacterium
ATTTTCCCCATACTTTTTCAATAAGAGTCTCACGATCTCCAAATACATGATCCGCCTCAAATGCTTGACAGTATTGAGCTTCTTGTTTTCCGTCAACTAATTCGTGCAAAGTCTCCATGACCGGATGTGGAGTAAGCCAGAACGATCGGTGCCAAGGTCCAAGACCCCATCCTTGCATCTCTCTTCTTAATCTATCTCGTAATTCTCGTTTACTTTCAGGAATTTCATATGAGATGATTCTCAATTTTTTATCCCATGTTTCTTTTAAGAATCTGAATGAAGGAAACTCGAGTGCAAGTGAATGAAATCCTTTTTGTGTAAGTTTATAAGAAGGAATTTCATCTTTTGCAGATCCTTTGGTTATTTCTCCTGCACGAACTAAAGAAGCAAGTGTTGCTTTTGTTTTTTGATTGAGTGAAAAATCAAACATTTGTTGAACATTTTCATCAAGTGAGATTTCTATAAAGTCAACGTTTGATAAAAGGAAAAGTGCGAGTAATATTTTCGTTCGACGTTCTTTTATTCCCATATATGTGACCAATATAACAGACGGGAAAATACATGTCAATAGGGAAATTTAAGAACATATTCATCATGAACATTCACAGACAATGTTTTTTGTATTCACCAAACTTTAAACTCCAAAAAAAATATAAATACATTTGACAAATCGAAATCAATATCTTTAAATGAAACTAATACCTAAATTTTTTACTTATCTATATGTATATTAAGAAAGGAATGAGAAAGACAATTTCAGTTTCAGTTCTTGCGGCATTTTTAATGCTTCAAGTACTCCCTTATCTGCCTGATGTATATTAAGAAAGGAATGAGAAAGACAATTTCAGTTTCAGTTCTTGCGGCATTTTTAATGCTTCAAGTACTCCCTTATCTGCCTGTTTCAGTCCAAAACATTCCCCTTGTAAGTACATTAAAGAAGGCGTCTATATTCCATCCTGCTGAGATTGATGCTGTAGGTATATCTTCTGCTTCAGCAACTCTTACTAACCCTCGTCTTTCATTTCATGGATTAGTAAATGCAACGATCGCAGCTGGAGCAAATGTCGCCGTTGTTAAAAACTCTGGAGCTGGCGGTGATTACAACACACGAAATATATTTCCAATGGATGGCGTAAAAATTGATTCAAATGCGGTTATCAATGTTGCTTCTGTTTCATCTGACTTAGTGACCTTCACCTTAAAGACACCTCTTGTTTCACAAGCCCTTGCAAATACAAATATGACAGTAGCACAAGGTGGACAACTAAAAGTACAAATATTCACAGCTTCAAACATTCCAGCAAATGGAAGTATCAAAATTTCAGTCCCAGCACCAAATGAAGTTGTTGGTCTCACAACAGATGGTATCCCACTTGCTGAAACAGCATTAACAAGTAGTGGATTTGATACAAACGGAATGACAAATGCAAATATCACATGTCCTGGAACATTTTCGGCAGGAACATTTACGGCAGGAGCAAGTGGAGCACCTCACACATTTACATGTAATAACGGCGCTTCCCCAGTTCTTGCAGGAACTCCTCTCACAGTAATTATTGGAGACAACTCAAAACCACTTATTAATCCAGCTCCAATTTCCGGTGCACATGCACAAGGAGTCGCAGATATATACAATATTAAGACAGAAACATATTCAACAGCAAATGGTGGTGGTTCACTTCTTGAAGATGGATTTGCTCGAACAGCCCCTATTGAAGGAGTACTTGTTACAGCAACTGTTGATGAAACACTACAATTCACCATTGCTGGAGTCGCATCAGGCGCAAGCACCTACTGTGGACAAGCTCATAGCGCTGGTATTACAACAACAGCAACAGCAGTGCCATGGGGAACTCTTGGATCAGGATATGTTATTGATAAGAATGAGGCGGTTCAACAATTGATTGTCACAACCAATGCAGCAAGTGGATATAAAGTGTATGCAGAAGAAAATGACCAAATGGGTGATGAAGGTGCAGCATGTGCAGGATCTGTTCCTTCTGTAGAACCATACACATTTACTGGACCAACAACATGTATTAAGGACGTGTCTGTTGGATCTATAAGCCACTTAGTAGCTGCTGACTGGGGAGCAACTCCAGGAACAAACTATGGATTTGGATATGCAACACAAGGTACAGATTCAGTTGTATCATATAGCACAGGTGGTACCTATATGGCACGTCAGTTTGCAGATCAGCAAGCAGGTGAAGATAAGTATGCTGCAGGCGCAGAAGTTATGACCAATAGTGGCCCAGTAAGTGCAAGTGCAGTTTACGTCTGTTACAGAATCAACATCCCAGGCACACAACCAGCAGGATACTACTATAACAAGTTGAAATATACCGCAGTTCCTAAGTTTTAATAATTTTATTTAGCATGTTTTAAAAGGATTAATACATACATATGAGAAAAAATATAAAGAATATAACAGCTATAACATTTGCAGCCGTTATGATGGTTATATCATCTCAGCATGTGTTGGCTCAATCGAGTATCCCTCTCACCGTGGGACCTGCAAGACAACAACTTACCATTAATCCTGGAGAAACAGCTAATTTTGCAATAAAATACTACAATCAAAGTGAAATTCCTCTGAGTGGTGCAGTTAATGTCGCAGATTTCGTCGTTGACAGTAGTGATGGATCTCCTCGTATTATTGATAATATAGATCAAGCAAATCCAAAATTTACTGCTTCAAAATGGGTCACATTGTCAATGGAACAAATAACCATTGCTCCAAATGATCGTGTGATTGTAACTGGTTCCCTTTCAGTTCCAAAAGATGCCCGACCAGGTGGACGATATGTATCAGTCTATTTCGAACCATCAGTTGGTACACCTTCAACAGTTGGCACAGATAACGGAGCAACGGGTGTCTCACCTCGTATTGCATCATTACTGTATATAAGAGTTAATGGTCCTATCACTGAAAATGCATTTATTTCGAATATGTTTGCAAAGTCATTCTATGAATATGGACCAATTGAAGTAACAGCCCACATCACCAATAGTGGTGATTATCATGTCCGCCCACGAGGCGTGTTTACACTCACAAATCCTCTTGGAGGAGTTGTTGAACAATCAAGCTTAAAAGAAGCAAATATATTTCCAGATGCTCTTCGCATATTCACAGCATCAGTCGGTGAAAAATGGATGATGGGTCAATATAAGATCACGTTGAACGCATTGTATGGAGAAAAAGCACAAGTTATGGAACGATCTGTCTACGTTTGGGTATTTCCTTGGAGAGTTGCACTCGTAGTCCTTCTTACTCTTATTATTCTTGGCATTATCGCAAAAGCGGTCTACAAGAATATCATAGTAAAAGAAGCAAGTCTTGAAGAGGAATTGTCAGAAGAGAGAAAAGAAATCGAAAAACTGAAGAAACAACTTGGTAAACGTGAATAATACCCAAGCTTCTCTTATGAAAAAGTGTCTTCTTTCGGCAATCTTTATAAGCGTCCTATGCTTTACTCACTTTCCTGTGTATGCCGCGACATCTGGGCCAGTGGAGGGTGCTTTAGTCACTGTATCGGCGACTGTGGGAGGAGCTGAAAAACCACCAATTGATGAAAATAAACGATTTGCCGTGTATGGATATTCATCTCCAAACGCTACAGTGAAGATTCAATCCCCTATTTATGGAGAAACAAAGGCAGATGCAACCGGATTTTACGAGTTTAAATATCTATTTCTCACTCTATTTCATGAAGATCTTTGTATTGTTGCTCAAGATACTGAAAAAAGATCTACGCCGCCCATTTGTATTCCTCCCCCAGTTGCAGAAGCAGATAAGCGCGTTGGTCCTATTATTCTTCCTCCCTCGACCTCAATTAGTGCAGGAAGCGCATATATTGGAGATACTGTCACCCTCACTGGTCAAACTATCCCAAACGTAGATGTAAAACTATCTCTTTTTACCGATGAAAGCCAAAAGAATAAAAAACTTACTCTTATTCCTGAAGCATATGCGTATACTATCCCACAAATGTCTCTCACCTCAAATGCCAAGGGAGAATACTCAATTACTCTTCCTACCGCAAGCTCTCAGTTTATCCGTATGTTTACTAGAGCTCTGTATGAAGGCAACTCAACTCCAAAAAGCCTTACCCTCGTACTTGATATCTTTCCTCTATGGATGATCCTCTTTAAGTTCTTTACCAACTTCTTTTCATTGCTGAAATCGCATTTCATTGAGTTTATTATCCTGGGCCAGCTGTATTTTCTCCTGATGTACTTTATGAGGAAATACTTTAACCCCCACTTTATTAGCAATCATCGTCATCGTGAGTTGGCTATTATCCATGGTGAATTAGCTATCTTTCCCCATGATATTGTGGTTCAAAGCACTGCATTGGCAAGAAGAGATGTTGCCCTATCCAAGGGTACATTAAACTCTAAATCATAAACTCTAAACAAACTTTAAATCCTAAATAAAACAAAACTTCAAAGCTATCCATTTAGATTTTTTAAATTTTGCTTTATTTGTTTAGAATTTAGAGTTTAGTGTTTAGGATTTAAAGCAAAAAAAACTATTGATAGAACGAAAGGCGAGCTTTTTGAGGAAGTTTTATCTCATCAATCCCCACATCAAGGTAATATTCTCCTGGCACCGTTGTACTATACTCAAAAATAGCCTTCCCTGTGGTATCTGTCGTATCTTGCACATTACTTACAACAAGACGTGGATCAGCCCCTACAATAACCTTTTTACTAGGAACTCCCAGTCCTTGACCATTTAAGACAAATATTGTCACTCGGATCTTATCTTTCCCATTTGCCTGTGCTTTTAAGGGGTTCGTAAAAACATATGAATTTTCAGCTGATATATCAACAATCGTCATACTAGCCCTACTGCCAAAATACTGAGTTTCATAAAAGAAAAAGAAGAGGGCAAAAGTTATGAGTACCAAAAAAAACAATATCGCTGATAATAAGAACTTCTGCATAGTAAGAGTATACATCGCCCCTATGCTAGTTTGCAATCTGCAGGATTATCAAAGTGGTTCAGAGAAGAAGGTGAAGCAAATTACTAAATAGTAATTAGACTCTAAATCCTAAACTCTGAACACTCTATACAAAATTTGAAATTAGAAATTATTTATTATTAATTAATCCAAGTCATCCCCGCGCAGGCGGGGATCCAGTCGACAATTGTCATTTTTGAATTGAAGATAATAGTCTGGATTCCTGCCTCCGCAGGAATGACAAACATTTACTCTTCTGTAAGCCCCAAAGGTTAATATATGTGTGCAGTAAAATTATTGATTAAATACATTTAAATGTCCAAACATATAACTTTACCCAAAATTATGCATGTCTTCGTAGGAAACATATTCTTATAGGTTATATGATGTGTATTGATATAGTTAGGTCAGCTATATATTTGTGCGGTAATTAAATTAAACTCATTTAAATTATGCCTCTTTTAGTCCCCAGCCTCCTTTTCACTAGCCAAATAACTATATCAAAACATACATAAACTGTGCTTGACATCATTATTATTATTGTTATATGCTGAAATATATGGGTAATAGGTATAATTTTTTTTATTTCGAGGCTGAATTTAAAAAATACTTGACTGCGGGAAAAGCAGAGGCTTCGACAATCAAAAATTACCTCTCAGACCTCC
>JAPLYQ010000060.1 GCA_026395475.1 Candidatus Roizmanbacteria bacterium
CTTCACAGGGAAGTATTTCTGGTTTGAGCACTAGTACTACAGACGTATCAACAAATGGTGTTTTGGTTACAACAGTCACTACACCAGCGTCTATTAGTTCTGGAACAACTATTACTCTCCCTTATGGAACTATTACTAATCCAACAAGTATTAATACATCTTTTTTCGTTCGGATCACCTCAAAAGATAGTGGGGCAACAGCTATTGATTCTACGGTCGTTGCATTTGCAACTCTGACCGCAAACTCTCTCACAGTATCAGCAGATGTAGGAGCAACTTTTGATGTTGCTCTTGTTGCAGTAACTACTGGAACTGTTAATGGGCAAGCTGTAAATTTAACGACAACCACAGCAGACACCATCCCTTTTGGCACCCTTTCAAGTGGCTCACCTAAAATCGGAGCACATGATATTACTGTCACAACTAACTCTCAAAATGGGTATGCAGTAACTGTTAAAGCGAGCAATCCTCCACTTGCAGATGGATCAAATAATATTGATAATTTTGTTGAACCAAATTCTCTTCCACGCGTTTGGTCGTCCCCATCTGGAAATACTCCCAATGTGAACACTGGTTTTCTGGGATATACAACCGAAGATACATCTCTTTGTACAGGAACAGCGGGAAGGTTTAGCGGAAATAAATGGGCAGGGTTTGACACAACTGCATATGAAGTTGTTTGCAACACAAACCCTGTTCTTTCAGGAGAAACAACACGTATTGGATGGCAAATTGAGGTTAATAACACACAGCCATCGGGTAGTTATACCGGTCATATATCAATAATCACCACACCAACATATTAAAAAATATGTATACTAAAATACTAAACTAATACTTAAATTATGAAAAAATATAAAAATATAATTCGTTTGACAGCTCTCACCATTCTCACCGTTTTGGTTGGGATGTTAGTTTTTCAATTCCATATTGCGGAATTACAAGCGGCTACTCTTACCAGTGCAAAAGATGTGATAAGTACATCTCGACCTGGAGTTGCAGCAATACACACCTTTACTTTTACCACTCCATCTTCCACTGCGATTAAAACAATTTTATTTCAGTTTTGTACCGCCGCATCAGGAACGTGCACTGCTCCATCCGGAATGATTCTTACAGCAGTTCCTACATTAGGTACTGTTACAGGAATTGCCGGAACTGGATATGCCGCAGCTGGGACAAGTGGAACATGTACAGGAACAGGTAACACTGACTGTACCGCAACCCTTACGGTAACAACACCAACTACTCAAACTGTTACGGCTGTGACTGTACCATTTAATTCGGGAATCACAAATCCTTCAACGGCTAGTACAGTGTCATTTGTCCGTGTAACGACACGGGACACAGGACCAACCACAATTGATACTAACACAGTCGCGTTTGCTGTATTGACAAGTACATCAATGGCTATGACTGCAGGAGTTGATCCAACATTAACATTCTCAATAGCTGCGGTCAGTTCAGGAGCAGTTAACACCGCAACAATCAATGTTTCCTCTGGAACAGGCCCCGCTGTTATTCCTTTTGGAACATTAACCTCTGGAAGTACAAAAATTGCAGCACATGACGTTACCGTTTCGACGAATGGTCTGACAGGTTACACCGTCACAGTTGCCGCTCTTGCAAATCCTCCACTTGCAGATGGATCAAATAATATTGATGTCTTTACAGGAACAAATGCAGCGCCAACATCATGGTCATCCCCAGCTGGTAGTGCGGCAAGTGCCAACACTGGGTTCTTTGGATATACTACGGAAGAAAATGCACTTGGCACAGGGACAGCTGCACGTTTTACCACGAGCCCTCCAAAATGGGCAGGAGTTATAACAACCCCAGAAGAAATCATTTATAACGCAACAGGAGCAGTCAATCAAACCACACGCATCGGATGGCAAGTGGAGATAAACGCTTTACAACCAGCTGGGTCATATGTTGGTTCAGTTCTGTTAGTAGCAACACCAACGTATTAATTTTATAAAATGATATAAGTCGTCAGCTGTTTGTAAGAATATTCCCTTGACAACAGGCAAATAAATTGTATTAATTAAGTATATCTATGAATAAAAAACATGTACGTCTTGCCGCAATTACATCCCTTGTTGTATTTGTAGGCGTCCTTGTTTCACAAATTTATACGGCTCAAACCCAAGCCGCAACACTTACTTTAGCAAAAGACACTATTAGTGATTCTCGTGCAGGTGTAGCTGCAGTCCACACATTCGTATTCACCACTCCATCAGCTACCAATATCAAAACAATTGATTTCCAATTTTGTACAACCGCATCAAGTACATGTACCGCTCCAACTGGTATGATTCTTACCGCATCCCCAACATTAGGAACAGTCACAGGAATTGGGGGAACTACTTATGCCGCAACAGGGACAAGCGCAACATGTACAGGAACAGGTAATTCAGCTTGTACAGCAACATTAACCGTTACGACACCAGCTGCGCAGTCAAATGTAGCAGTTACTGTTCCCTTTAATTCTCAACTGTTGCATTTGCAACACTCACCGCAACATCTATCGCGGTTACTGCAGCTGTTGATTCCTCTTTTACATTTTCTCTTGCAGCAGTAAATTCAGGGTCAGTAAATGGGACGTCGATCAATGTTACTTCAGGTACTAGTGCAACCACCATTCCTTTTGGGACATTAGCAACAGGCGGAACAAAAGTTGTTGCTCATGATGCCACAATCGTTACTAATGCTGCAAATGGATATCAAGTGACGGTAAACGCACTTGCAAACCCACCACTTGCTGACGCAGGAAACAATATTGATTACTATACAGGAACAAATGCAGCTCCAACAACATGGTCATCCCCAGCAGGTAATACGGCAAACACAAATACTGGATTTGTAGGATACACAACTGAAAGCACCACATTGTCGGGCACTGCTGCTCGTTTCTCATCAAACAAATGGGCAGGACTCACAACAACAGCTGACCCAGTTATGTATAGTTTAACTGGGACAACAACCACAACAACACGTCTTGGATGGCAAGCAGAGGTTAATGCCTACCAGCCTGAAGGTCAATATACTGGCACAGTTATAGTAGTCGCAACACCAACGTATTAATACACAGAGCATGACACAAAAAAAACAACGAATCACACTTATCTCACTTGTTCTTGTTGCAGTTGCCTTAATCGCAAGTCTCACACTCACCTTTGGTATTTTTGCACAAAATCAATCCTCAGTTCAGTCACTCGAAGTATCCCCTCCATCTCAGGAACTTCAGGCAGATCCTGGACAGACTCTTACTGCAACAGCAAAGGTGCGAAATAAAAGTAGAGAAACAATCCCATTAACCGTACGAGTTGAAGACTTTACTGCGTCAGGTGACGAAGGACAGGTTGCTCTTACTGAACAAGGACCATACTCACTTGCCAAATGGGCAGTATTGTCTCCTTCCTCATTTTCTCTTGCACCTGGAGAAGAACAAATTGTTACTGCAAAAATTAAAGTTCCAACGAACAAGGTCGCAGGTGGATATTACGGATCATTTGTATTTGCAGTAAAAGCTCCACAAGCACAAGGAGGCGGCGTAGCAACTGTTGGTCAGGAAATTGCTTCCCTCTTCCTTCTTAAAATTGCAGGACCAGTCAATGAACAATTGTCACTTGACTCTATAACAGCACCAGCATTCTCAGAATTTGGACCTATTCCCCTTAACTTAAAATTCACCAATAATGGAAATGTCCATACAAAGGTATATGGACTTGTTAATGTGAGTGATATGTTTGGACAAAAAGTTTCAGATATCGTTGTCAATCAAACAAATGTATTTCCTGGTGCAAGTAGACAGATTAAGGCAACACTTGATAAACAGTTGTTGTTTGGAAAATATACTACTACAGCAATTATGTACTATGGAACAACAAAAAATGAAACTCTCACATCTGTTGGCTCATTCATCGTTGTCCCTTATCGCATTATTGCACTCCTTGTCATTGTCGGAGCACTCCTTTATGGCATGCGCAAAAGACTTAAAAAAGCTCTGCGTGCTCTAACTAAATGAGAAAAAAGAACCTGATATTATTATTCCTCTTTATTACATCTTTTTTTGCAGGCTTTGTTATTCATGCATTATTTTTCCCAGCGGTTTTAACAAATAATGTTATGTTATATACAAAACGAGCTCTTGAAAATAAACAGGTAACGCCGGTTGAAAATAATAATAAATCACTGACGAAAGTTTCATATGAAGATGGACAGTTTGACCCACAGGTAGTTGTGATTGGAAAAAGCTATTATATAGCTATCACTAATATAAGTTCCACTGAGTATATGAACTTAACTTCTAATAACCCATTATTGAAAACTCCCCGTGATTATGGAAAAAGCGAAGAAGTACGCGCACAACTCTACGATCCAGGCGTCTATACAGTAAGCAGTACGCTTCATCCAGAGTATTCTTTAAAGGTTATTGTAAGATAAAAAAACTCTTCTTTTTCTATCTTTTTTTATCCATATTACCTGTCCAATCAGCCTCGGAACGGTCTTTGACACTATATTTTTCCAATGAATTTTGGTATAATACGCGCCTATGCGTAGGGGACGATGGGTAGTGTATTGTATTGCAATTTTTTTATTCTTCTTTGCGGCACGTACATCATATGCGGCATCTCTTGCTATGACCGCAACAGTGCCTGTTTCACCTCTGTGGAAGGAGTTCCTTCAATTGAATTCAAAAGCGAAAATAGACACATCACATGCACATATTCTCCTTGTTTCACAGGAGTCACTCGGAATTGAAAACCTTCCTGTTGAAAGACAAAAAATTCAATTGTTAATTTTAAAAGATAACGTACTCATTAACGATCAAGAAAAAATCACAAACAAAAAAGGCGTTGTTGATTTTGTATTTGTATCCGAAAAACCAGGATACTACACAATAATTCTTGTAAATAAAACTGACACCGCTCCCTTTGTAGTAAAAAACACCATAATCTCTCTCTGAAATCTTAAACTCTAAACCATAAAAACAACATAAATCTTAAGTCTTAAATTCTAAATATACTACCGCTACGCACCATAATATCTCACATGTCATTCCCGCGAAGGCGGGAATCCAGAGTCTCATTTCAAATTCACTAAGGATATTTTCGACTGGATCCCTGCCTCCGCAGGGATGACGACGCGCTTCGTTCCTAGTAGGAAAAGGCACAAACCGAGGAAGATAAAAAAACAATATTTATATACTTAAGATTTTGTATTTATTTGATTAGAATTTAGGGTTTAGTGTTTAAAATTTTTGCAATTCGAAACAGTATGCTCAACACGTGACCTTTTTGCCAGTGAGATTTTGGGGTAGGTGGGAAAAACGAAGCAAAAGACGTCACTGTGAGCATATGTGAGAATTGCAGTATTCTATTTTTTTAGTATTTTTTCCACTTCTTCTTCCACATTTTTTACATCTCCATTATTTTCTATTTTCACGTCCGCCATTTCCATGCATTTTTTCACCTGCTGTCCATTTGTATTTTCTTTATCTCCCCTATCTCTCCCATCTACTTTTTTAAAGGTCTCCCAATCGGTCGGATCCCATGGCTTTTTTCTCTTCAATATCCTCTGAAAACGTATTTCCCGAGAAGCATCAACTGCAATAAGAAAGAATCCAGGAATAGTTCGTAAATAGGCAATTTCTCCAGGATTTCGTATACCCTCAATAACAATTTTTGTTAATGAACCACTTTTTTTCTTCAATTGCTGAACTGCACGTTTTGCAAGAACACCATCTCCTTCTTTTTTTCGCAACTCATCCCCCGTATTTTGGAGAACTGTTCTATCATAATGAGCAATACCTTTTTTCTTTACTTCATCATGCACGATCGTAGAAAGTGAGAATGAAGTGTAACTATATTTTTTTATTAAGTAGTCTGTCACTACGCCCTTTCCAGATGCGAATGGTCCCACAATACCTATGATATTCATAATTATTTATATGTCCTTCTGAGTGACTCAATTTATATACGAAGAATCTAGCGAGTGTAACGAACAAAAAAAACACGCTTC
>JAPLYQ010000054.1 GCA_026395475.1 Candidatus Roizmanbacteria bacterium
ACTTTAATTATTTTATTTTTAAGTGCATATTTTTTAAGGAGTTTAAATGAATTATCTTGTGACCCATTTTCAACAAGCACAAGTTCAAAACGATACTTTTTATTTTTCTTTACAAATCCAGTAAGTGAAGAAATAAGGTGAGGAATGGACTCTTGTTCATTGTAGATCGGTATAACAAAAGAAATAAGCTTCTTCTTCATGAAAGTATTATACCAATAGTATTTGAGATTGGGTTGTTTGTGTCGCTCAAATCACAAAAGATATATAATTCCCCTATTTGGTTGAATGCTATAACTATGAAATTTTTCCTGGTAGAGGTGGTGCACCTTCAACCAGCCCTCGAGGCAGCAATACATCTTTAAGAGAAACAATACGACGTACTTCACCTGGTAATGTTGTGGTTAGTTCAGCAGTTTTTGGACCAAGTAAAAAAAGTTCTATCCCAGCTTTTCCTACACGCTCCCCTACTTTTTTTTGAGTCTTTTGTTCTTTATCAAATTGTACAAGTTCGGATGCAAATGGAGTAATTATTTTTGGGCTAAATCCCATCCCATTTTCCTGAGCAAGATCTGCAAAATCAAGCATTTTTTGAGCTGGTGTTTTTTTATCTGTTTGTTGTACTATTGTTAATGAGTTCTCTTTAAGCTTTTTTTTCAGTGACCAATCGTTTTCTTTAACCTCTACAACTTCTTTCTTAAAATTTTGTCTGATCAACTTAACAATACCATCTTGTATTTGTTGCAGTTCAGGGGTGAGTTGGGATGAAAGAAGAAATGAAACATTTCCTTGTTCTCTCAGCGCATTTATTGTGTGCAAATCAAATCCATATTGCATCTGCATTTCAATTGCGCTTTTAAGAGTTCTCTGCACCGCTTCATCAGAGAACATTGAGAATCTATCTCCACGCACCAAACTCTTGAATTTAGTATAGTCAAAAACACCATCAACAAATGCTCGTACGTAGGCATCTCGGAAATGTGAAGATGAAATAACTCCTCCAACTTGATACTCAGTAATAAGTTTATCTCGCATCGTTTGTGCAACCGCTTCATGATTTATGACAGAAGTTGGATCAAGAATATAAAATGGTTTTCTGCTATTTTGTGGATTCATATGAGGGTAAGCGAAGAAATTTTGAATATAACATTATGTCGTAATATGCTCGCATGGCACCTGCTTTAATTCCCACCCATCCGTCCTTATATCCATGATGGTAGATCATCCATCGGAGGAATACGTATGGTGGCACTATTAAAAGCTTCAGAAACGCACTGAGCTTTGTTTCTTTCAGTTCAAGAGCTTCAAGTGAGGTATAAGACTCAAACTTCTTCATAAGAGTCGCCAAATCTGGATGTGAATAGTGCAAAAGAGCGTTTTTTAGATATCCAATGGATCCTTTTACCTGAAACTGCTCATGTACCTTTACAATGGGCTCATACATGCAAAATTGAGGTTTAAAGAGACGTGTCAGACGGTCGTATGCCCAATCTCCTCCGGTGAGAAATGTGCCAAGAAAATTCTGTTTTCGAGGAATTCCATACGCTACAATATCACCTTCTAATTTTAAATTTGAAATTTGAAATTTTAAATTCAGAATTGCTTGTATTTCATCCCGCAATTCTGGAGTGACAACTTCGTCTGCATCAATTCTCAATATCCACTCAGTAGTTGCCGTATCATTTGCCCAGTTAAGATTTCTTTGTAACTCTTCAAAGTCGTCAGTGTTTGATTTGCTTTTTTCTACCACTTCCGCTCCAAGAGATCTAGCGATTTCTGCAGTTTTATCTGTCCCTGTACAAATGACCAGAACTTTATCACACCACAAAACACTCTTTATACATCTTTCGATATTATTTTCCTCATTCTTCACTGGTATTACTGCTGTGATTGTTTGCATGGATTGACTTAATTATAGTTGAGAATTAACGTTATAAACGTAAAAGTAATATGTTCCCTGTTGAAACTGTGCAATTGGTTGTGATTGTGAATGATATGGGACACTGTCTGATACGACTACACGATACACAGGCTTTTCATTAGTCATCTCCTTTTGATAAATCCATCCAAAGTATTCATCTGCGAATGATTGTACTGGTGTTTTACCATATATCTTAAATAAATATCTCCACCCGCCATAAGGGTGATATTTACGAGGATCTACTCCATAATTTTCAAGCGAATAAGGTTTATTTCCTACCACTGTCATAACTTTTTTGATCGCCGCTTTTCTCACGGTAAGTCCATATTTTGCCTGTGAGCTATTCAGAACAGTAAATGAATTGAATAGTATAAAGATAGCGAGTATAAGCACAGTGATTGGGGTGGGGATTACGTCAAACAATAAGGCTAATACTATTGGGAATAGTACAAAAAAGTTTAGTAGATAGTATTCCGCGGAATAGCCAGGGTAAAGAATAAAAAATATCATACTGAACGCAATCATCAAAAGAAGATATTGTTTATTCCTGTCCCTTAAGGCTCCGTAGATTAAATATGCCAGAGCTAAGAGTGAAATAAAACCTATGAGCTTATTTCCTGGGGTAATTGTGCAATGTTGACCCAGACATTGTTCATTCTGTAAATCTGTATAAGGCGATATATATAAATACCGAGAAAGGCTATCCATCCACACTGCCCAATGACTGTTAATGGTAGCTCCAGTAATTTTTTGATGTTCTATATTTTTATTTTGGATATATCGAAGAGGTGTAGATATATTGTCAAAGTTATGAACGAAATCAAAAACAATGAGCGGAGAAATAACAATGAGATATACCCCAATACAAGAAATCCAGGTTTTAAGCGAAATCTTTTTTATATTTTTTATGGCATAAAACAAAACAACTGGCCAGAAAACAAGAAGAGATAAGTGTACATGTAAACTTGCCGCAAGCAAGAAAGAAACACCAATGAAATAACGAGTGTCTTTCTGAACTTTATACAAAAAATAAAAAAGCCAGATAGTAATGAATGGAATTGGGAGCGGATTCCAGAAACGACGATCCAAGAAATTCATAAGAGATGACCCAAGATAGAAAATTGTTGCCAGTGTCGCGGCTTTCTTGCTGAATATTTCTTTTGAAACAAAGTAGATACTAAATCCTGTAAGGACTCCAAGCAGTGGTGCAAAATAGGCAATGGAAACTGGGTCACCATGAGTAAGTTTAAATAGGAATGCATTCAAGTAAGTAAATCCAGGCCCTAAGTAAAACCCAATATTTGAAGCTGAAACTCCTATCCAAATACGATGGAAGTGCTTTACCTGTTCAAACGCCAAAAGTGCTTGGTACTCCTCATCAAAATTAAAAGTGAAAAAGTCTACTGCTTTGTAAAACCGCATGAAGACTAAAAAGACAATAGCCACCAACGATAAGATAGAATAAAAACCAAAGCGTCTTGATAAAGGAGTTTTATCTTTTTTTCCCATAAAGTAATCCTTTTATAATATCTGGCATTGCCGCAGGCTCTCTTACCAGTTGGTATGGAAGCCTACGCAAGAAACACAACTTATTTTCAATCCAATTAAAATTTTTTCCTAAGAAATATCCGTAGTTAAAGTTATTACATGCAATTACTTTTTTTATCTCAAAATCATTTCTTGTTCCCCCTCTTTTATATTGGTGATGATACACAAGTGCGGATGGGGAAAATAAAATTGAGTTGTCCCACTTTTTATTTATTCGATACCCCATATCAACTTCGTTATAAGAATAAATAGGGGGAGATAGTTTTTCGTCAAACCCACCTAACTCTTGTAATGTCGATTTTCTGAAAGACATGTTGCAACCATAAGGAAAGTCAACAAAAGTACTTTTTTCATAGGTAAAGTT